>JBFJUC010000126.1:0-7365 GCA_041624875.1 Alcanivorax sp. | reverse complement strand
GTACGGCAAGATCGTCGCCACCGGTACACCGGAAGAAATCCGCAACGACCCGCGCGTCAAAGAGGCGTATCTGGGCGAGGAGGCCGCATGATGCTCGAAGTCCGGGATCTGAACGCGTACTACGGCAAGAGCCACATCCTTCACGGCGTCAATTTCTCGCTCGAGGAAGGCGAAGTGGTATCCCTGCTGGGGCGTAACGGGGTAGGGCGCTCCACCACCGTGAAATCGATCATGGGTGAAGTGCCGCCGCACGGTTCCATTCGCTTTCGCGGCAATGAAATCGCCGGTCTGCCCAACCATAAAATCTCACGGCTGGGTCTGGGTTACGTGCCCGAAAACCGGGATATCTTCCCGACCCTGACGGTGCGCCAGAACCTGGAGCTGGGGGTGAAGAACCCCCGCAAACCGGGTAAATGGCGGGTTGAGCAGATGTTGGATATGTTCCCCAACCTGGCGCAGCGCGCGGACGCTCCCGCGGGCGTATTGTCCGGCGGTGAGAAGCAAATGCTCACCATCAGTCGCACGCTGATGGGTGATCCGGAGCTGATCATGATCGACGAGCCCACTGAAGGGTTGGCCCCGTTGATTGTTAAGCAGATCGGTGACCTGATCTCTGAGATCGCCAAAGCCGGTGTGTCCATTCTGTTGGTGGAGCAGAAGCTCTCCATTGCCATGGATATTTCCCACCGGGTGTTGGTTATGGGCCACGGTCAGATCGTGTTCGAAGGTACCCCGCAGGAACTGCGCGCCGACGAATCGATCCGCCGCGAGTGGCTGGAAGTCTGATTCGGTTTTGTTTGTGTTCCATCGTCAATGGGCTGGCCCGCTTCGGCGGGCTTTTTTTTGCACACCCCAAGCCCCGGAAAATAACGAATTACGACCTTGGTACTATTACTAAAGAGCGCCCCGATGCCTATATGTATAGGGGTTACAAATGTCGACTGGACAGTGGCGACGGCGCCCACTCATACTGAAAATTCTTCAAAATCAAAAGTGAAGACCGAGTAAGGGTTCTTCACGTCCGAGCACCACCACTTGGTCGCCGATACTGACCCGACAGTTAACGCGGCAATAATGACAATGAACGCCCGGTAATACCGGCGCCAGAACAACAACGAGGAGAGCTTTCATGTTGAAACCCCTGCTTTCGATGGTCGCCGCGACCGTCCTGCTGGTGGGTACCGCCAGCGCGGATACCGTTCGCATCGCGCTGATCGACCCGCTCACCGGGCCCATGGCCGCCGCCGGCCAGTCCGCCCTGGACCATCTGAATTTCCACGCCGAGAAAATCAACGCCAATGGCGGCATCAATGGCGATAAGCTTGAGATCGTTGGTCTGGACAATAAGGTCAACCCGCAAGAGAGCCTGGTGCAGTTGCAGAAGGCGATCGATGACGGCATCCGCTACGTGACCCAGGGCATGGGTTCCTCGGTGGGTTCCGCCATCCTGGCCGCGGTTAACAAGCACAACGCCCGCAACCCGGGTGACGAAGTACTGTATTTGAACATGGCGGCGGTGGACCCGGCCTTCACCAACGAGCGCTGCTCGTTCTGGCACTTCCGTTTCGACGCCCACGTGGACATGAAGATGAACGCCATGACCAGCTGGATCGAAGGCCGTGACGACATCAAGAAAGTCTACTTGATCAACCAGGATTACAGCTTCGGCCGCGCGGTCGCGGAAGCCGCCACCAAGATGCTCAAGGAAAAACGCCCGGACATCGAAATCGTCGGCCAGGACTTTCACCCGCTCGCCAAAGTGAAGGACTTCACCCCCTATATCTCCAAGATCCAGTCTTCCGGCGCGGATGCGGTGATTACCGGTAACTGGGGCCAGGACATCACGCTGCTGGTCAAGGCGGCCGCGGATTCCGGCCTGGAAATGCCGTTCCTGACTTACTACGGCGCCATGGCGGGTGTGGTGACTCAGGTTGGCGAGGCCGGTGTGGATCGTATCTATCAGGTCAACGAGTACTACGGTGATTTCGACAAGGCGGAAATGGCCGAGCAGCAGGTCGCCATGTACGAAGACACCGGCTGGGACTACTACTGGCTGCGTCTGACCACGATGCTCGATATGATCGACAAAGCCGCCGAGAAAGCCGGCAGCACCGATCCGGTGAAAGTCGCTTTCGCCATGGAGGACATGAGCCTGGAAACCACCACCGGTGAAGTGGTGATGCGCAAATCCGACCACCAGATGCAGCTGCCGCTGTTCATTTCGGTGCTCAAGGACGATATGGAATACGGCGCCGAAGGCACCGATTTCAACTTCCATAAAATCGCGGAAGTCAGCCGTGATGAAGTAAGCCTGCCCACCACCTGCAAGATGCGTCGTCCGAAGCAAAGCTGATCGCCATCTCGCAAAAAAACCCACAAAAAAAGCCCGGCTTCGAGCCGGGCTTTTTTGTGGGGTCAGGTCTACGGTTTAGAAAATTTCGAACAGACCCGCGGCACCGATACCGCCACCCACGCACATGGTGACGACCGCGTACTTAACGCCACGGCGCTTGCCTTCGATCAGTGCGTGGCCGGTCATGCGCGCGCCGGACATGCCGTACGGGTGGCCGATGGAGATGGCGCCGCCGTTGACGTTGTATTTGTCCGGGTCGATGCCCAGCTTGTCACGGCTGTACAGGCACTGGCTGGCGAACGCTTCGTTCAGTTCCCACAGGCCGATGTCATCGACGGTCAGGCCGAAGCGCTTGAGCAGTTTCGGCACCGCGAACACCGGGCCGATGCCCATTTCGTCCGGGTCACAACCGGCCACGGCCATGCCGCGATAGGCGCCCAGGGGCTGCAGGCCGAGACGCTCGGCTTCCTTGGCTTCCATCAGCACGCAAGCGCTGGCGCCGTCGGACAGCTGAGAGGCATTACCGGCGGTGATGAACTTGCCTTCCTGCACGTTCATGCCGTCCTTGAACACCGGCTTGAGGCTTTGCAGGCCTTCCAGGGTGGTCTCGGGACGGTTGCCTTCGTCCTTGCCAGGGTCACTTCCTTGTCGGAAATTTCCTTGGTCTCTTTGTTCATCACCTTCATGTTGGTGGTCAGCGGCACGATCTCATCGTCGAACTTGCCTTCCTGTTGCGCCTTGGCGGTGCGCATCTGCGACTGGAACGCGTACTCGTCCTGGGCGTCGCGGGAGACGTTGTAGCGGTCGGCGACCACTTCAGCGGTTTCCAGCATGCTCATGTAGATGTCCGGGCGGTGTTCCTTGAGCCACGGATCACGGGCACGGAAGGTGTTCATTTTGTCGTTCTGCACCAGGGAAATGGACTCCAGGCCGCCGGCGACCGCCACGTCCATGTTGTCGACCACGATTTCCTTGGCGGCGGTGGCGATGGCCATCAGGCCGGAGGCGCACTGACGGTCAATGGTCATGCCGGCCACGGAGGTGGGCAGGCCACCGCGCAGGGCGGCCTGACGGGCCACGTTGCCGCTGGTCGAGCCCTGTTGCAGGGCGGCGCCCATGATCACGTCCTGGATGCTCTCGGGATCGATCTTGGCGCGCTCCACGGCGTGCTTGATCACGTGACCACCGAGCTCCTGGGCCTGGGTGTCGTTGAACGCGCCCCGGTAGGCCTTGCCGATGGGGGTACGGGCGGTGGAAACGATGACTGCTTCTCTCATGATGAACCTCTTTAAGTCAGTTTGATGCCTTTGGCCTGCGCGGCCTTGGTCAGAATCTTGGTGACGTGCTCGCCGCCATTGGTCATTTCACGGGCATTGTCCATGTCGCCCAGTTGCTCGAACCGGGCGGCGATGGCGTCCGGCGTGCGCTCTGCCTCGTCCAGGTAGATGCCGTCGCTTTCCATCAGCCGCACCATCGCGTAGCAGCCGGCGCCGGCCAACACGATGCGCTGGTTGGGCGCCTGGTCGCTGGCCAGGAACAGCACCGCCGGGGTGATCGCTTCCGGTTCCAGCAGGGCCAGCACTTCCTTGGGCATCAGGTCTTCGGTCATGCGCGTGGCCGCGGTGGGCGCCACACAGTTTACCTTGATGTCGTACTTTTCGCCTTCCAGGCAGAGCGTATTCATCATGCCGGCGACGCCCATTTTCGCGGCGCCGTAGTTGGCCTGACCGAAGTTGCCGTACAGCCCGGAGGTGGACGTGGTCATGATCACGCGGCCGTATTTCTGCTCGCGCATCACCGGCCAGACGGCCCGGGTGCAGATCGCGGAGCCGGTCAGGTGCACGGCCACCACCTTGTCCCAGTCGGACATCTCCATTTTCGCGAAGCTCTTATCGCGCAGGATACCGGCGTTGTTCACCAGAATGTCGATGCGGCCCCACTGGTCCAGGGTCTGCTTGACCATGGCATCGACCTGTTCCTCGCTGGATACGTCGGCGCCGTTGGCGATCGCTTCACCGCCGGCGGCCTCGATCTCGGCGACCACTTTCTCCGCCGCTTCGCTGGAACCGCCGGTGCCGTCACGGGCGCCACCGAAATCATTGACCACCACCTTGGCGCCCAGCTTCGCGAGCGACAGCGCGTGGGATCTACCCAGCC
Source organism: Alcanivorax sp. (assembly GCA_041624875.1). Lineage (GTDB taxonomy): Bacteria > Pseudomonadota > Gammaproteobacteria > Pseudomonadales > Alcanivoracaceae > Alloalcanivorax. The sequence continues at coordinate 2,855 of JBFJUC010000126.1, read as the reverse complement.
CGTTGGCGGCGCCGGTGACAATCGCGACCCGGCCCTCGAAATTAATACTCATGAACGTCTCCGTTGTTATCCCAGAACAATCAGGCTCAGCCACTCACAGGCAATGGCCGGCTTCTCGACACCGTCGATTTCCACTGAAATCGCATAACGGATCAGCAGCTGATTGTCGCCGCGCGGCTCCACGCCGGCCAGCTTAAAGTGGCCGCGCACCTGGGACCCGGAGCGCACCGGGTTCAGGAAACGCACCTTGTCGAAGCCGTAGTTGATGCCCATCACCGTGCCCTGCACACCGGGCACCACGTCCATGGCCATCGCCGACAGCAGCGACAGGCTCAGGAAACCGTGGGCGATGGTGCCGCCGAACGGGGTTTCCTTGGCCGCCCGCTCCGCGTCCAGGTGGATCCACTGCGGGTCTTCGGTGAGGTCGGCGAATTGATCGATGCGCTCCTGGGGCACCGGGAACCAGCGGGACGTGCCCAGATCCTGGTCCACCTTGGCTTTCAGTTCTTCCACACTCAATGTTGTTTTGCTCATTGTTCCGTCCTCTTAGTAATCCCGCAGTGCCGCGAAGCGGTCCGCGCAATAGTTGGCGTCGCCCAGCGTTTCGCCGCCGGCGCGCGCGCGCTTGAGGAAAAAGCCGATGTCGAATTCATCGGTCATGCCGATGCCGCCGTGCATCTGCACCGCTTCCTGGCCGGCCAGCAGCGCCACCCGGGCGGCCTTGGCCTTAGCGGCCAGCACCTGCACGTCGGCGTCCCCGGCATGGCGGTCGCAGGCGTCCAGCGCCTGCATCGCCAGGGCGTCGCTCATCGACACTTCGCCCATCAGCAGGGCGGCGCGATGCTGCAGCGCCTGGAAAGTGCCGATCAGGCGGCCGAACTGCTTGCGCTCCTTGAGGTATTCCAGGGTGCGCTCGAACGCTTCCCGGGCCAGACCGGACAGCTCCGCGGCCAGCACCGCGCGACCGGCGCGCAGGGCGGCGGCGAGGGCAGCGGCGCCGTCGGCCATGGGCTCGGCGGCGACGTTGTCCAGGGTCACGCGGGCCGCGTTGCGGTCATCCACCAGGCGGGTGCGCTCGATGGTCACGCCCTGGGCCTTCGGGTCGACCAGGAACAACGCGCTGTCGTCGCCCTGGCGCGCCGCCACCAGCAGCAGGTCGGCCACGTGGGCGTCCAGCACCAGCAGCTTGCCGCCGTTCAGGGTGACGCTGTCACCGGCCGCCTTGGCTTCGGTCTTGATCGCTTCCGGACGGTGCTTGGCGCCGTCGTCCACCGCCAGGGCGGTGATCACGCTGCCTTCGGCGATCGCCGGCAGCCATTTTTGCTGCTGCTCGGCGCTGCCGCCGGCGGCCAGGGCGGTGGCGCCCAGCACCGCCGTGGACAGGAACGGGGTCACCGACAGGTTACGGCCGATCTCGCGGGCCACCAGGCCGGCGCCCACCAGGCCGAAGCCGATGCCGCCGTGCTCCTCGGGCACCAGAATGCCGGTCAGGCCGGCTTCCACCATGGCGTGCCACAGCGGCTCGTCGTAGCCTTTCTCGTCGTTACGGTCGCGCAGTTCGCGCAGGTGCGATACCGGGCCCTTGTCGGCCATCAGCCGCGCCACGGAATCCTGCAACATCTGTTGTTCGTCGTTCAGTTTCATCAGCGTCGACTCCTTATGCGTCCGGCAGGCCCAGCAGGCGTTTGGAAACAATCCCCAGCATCACCTCGGAGGTGCCGCCTTCGATGGAATTGCCCTTGGAGCGCAGCCATTCGCGGGAATACAGGCCACCCATGGTGCGCTCGCTTTCCCATTCCAGGCCTTCGGCGCCGAGCGCGTCCATCATCACTTCGTAGCGGCGTTTGTTGAGTTCGGTGCCGTAATACTTGAGCACCGCGGACTGGGCGCCCACGCCTTGGCCGGCTTCCGCCTCTTCGCGAATCTTGCCCACCAGCGCCTGGAACGCCATCTGGTCGATCTCCAGCCGGGCGATGTCGGCGCGCAGGGCGCTGTCCGCCAGCTTGCCGTGCTCGGTGCCCACATGCTCGGCGGCCAGCGGGCCCAGGGCGCGGCCCTTCAGGAAGCCCGGCGGTTCGCCGCCGATGTTGTTGCGTTCGTGGGTGAGCAGGTACTTGGCCACGTCCCAGCCACGGTTGAGCTCGCCGACGATCTGGTTTTTGTCGACTTTGACGTCGTCGAAGAACGTCTCGCAGAACGGTGACTCGCCGGAGATCAGCTCAATCGGACGGGTGCTGACGCCTTCGCTTTCCATGTCGAACAGGGCGAAGGAAATACCGTTGTGTTTGGTGGCGTTGGCGTCGGTGCGCACCAGACAGAAAATCCAGTCCGCTTTATCCGCGTAGGAAGTCCAGATCTTCTGGCCGTTGACCAGGAAGTGATCGCCCTTGTCCTCGGCACGGGTCTGCAGGCTGGCCAGGTCGGAGCCGGCGTTGGGCTCGGAGTAGCCCTGGCACCAGCGGATCTCGCCCCGGCAGATCGGCGGCAGGTGTTCGCGCTTGAGTTCTTCGCTGCCGAATTTCAGCAGGGCCGGGCCCAGCATCCAAAAGCCGAAGTTGCTCACCGGCGTGCGTGCGTTGAGGCGCTTCATTTCCTCGGCCAGCACTTCGGCCTGCTCCGGGTTCAGCCCGCCGCCGCCGTATTCGGTGGGCCACTGCGGCGCGGTCCAGCCTTTGTCGGCCATGCGCTCCATCCACACCTTCTGCGCTTCCGATTGGAACTGCCATTTACGGCCGCCCCAGCAGTGGTCCGCCTGGCTCTTCAGGGGCTGGCGCATTTCCTCGGGGCAGTTCGCCTCCAGCCAGGCCCGGGTTTCCGCGCGGAACTGTTCGAGATCCGACATCGCTCTCCTCCTC
>JBFJUC010000125.1:0-7389 GCA_041624875.1 Alcanivorax sp. | reverse complement strand
TTCTTGGAAGATTCGCCGCCACAAACCCCACTTCGTAGAAAGGTCCTAGCGGTGTTCTGACCCGTGGCGGTTCCGCTGCTAGGTGAGCGGGGCAATGGTGGTGCCTGGAGGGACCTATTTGGCCATGGATGGCCAAATGAGAGCGCCCAGGGACGGCTTGAGCGATCCCGGAAGGCACCACCATTGCACCGCGTCTCCGATACGGAGCACCGAACACCTAAAGAGCCAACCTTTCTGAATGCCGCGGGCATAAAAAAGGTCGCCTGGGGGGAGGCGGCCTGGGGTTCCTTCAAATGCCTGAAGGAAGGGGGGATGCGCGTTGCGTGACGTCCTGGGGGAGACGTTGACCGTCCGTGGCCAGCAACGCAACAACACTGTGCCACGATCCCGCGCCGCCGTGTGTAAAACAGCTTTAAATATGCGTGCTGTCCCGTCTTCGCCGTTTCACCTTGAGACCTGCTTCACAAAGCCTTCATGGGTGACGCCCGAGACTTGTACAACGATAACGGTTTGTACAGCTTCAAGCGTAGTGGACGGAGGCGGCCATGGGGCGGCATGCGAACAGCGACGATCAGCGAATTCCGGTGGGCATCAGCGCCTGTCTGATGGGCCGGAAGGTGCGCCACGACGGCGGCCATAAGCATTCCCGCTATTGCACCGGGGTGCTGGCGCGCTACTTCCGGTTCCGGTCCCTGTGCCCGGAAATGGGCGCCGGCCTGTCCACGCCGCGACCGGCCATGCATCTGGTGGATACCGGCGGCGGCGTGCGCCTCAAGGCCACCCGCGGCGACCGGGATTTTACCGCGCTGATGGACGGCTTCGTGACCGACACCGTGGCGCGTCTGGGGGACCTGCGCGGCTTCGTACTGATGGCCAAGTCGCCAAGCTGTGGCATGGAGCGCATTCGCGTCTACCGCGAGGACGGCGAGGTGGCCCGGCGTGACGCCAGCGGCCTGTTCGCGGCGGCGCTGATGGCCCGTTTTCCGTTGATGCCGGTGGAAGAAGAGGGCCGTCTCAACGATGACCGTCTGCGTGAAAACTTTGTCGAGCGCGTGTTCGTTTACGACGACTGGTGCCAGCTGATCGAGCGCCAGGGCGGTCTCACCGCCAAGGGCCTGATCGACTTCCACAGCCGTCATAAATTCCAGCTTCTGGCGCACTGCCAGGCCACCTACCGGCGGCTGGGGCCGCTGCTCGCCGACCTTAAGACACGGCCGTTGGCGGAAATCGGCGACGACTATATCCACGTCTTTATGCCGGCCATGGCCAAGCGCATTTCCCCGGGCGCGCACGTCAACACCATGTTGCACTTGATGGGCTTCCTGCGCGACGAACTGGGCGAGCAGGACCGCGCCGCGATCCACGAACAGATTGACGCTTACCTGCGCGGCGAGGTGCCGCTGGTGGTGCCGATGACGCTGTTACGCGCCGCCCAGAGCAAGGTGGAGCAGCCCTATCTGGCGACCCAACAATACCTGCATCCGTATCCTGATGCGCTGGGCTTGCGGAACCGGGTGTGACGCCACCATGACAATGCCCGACGACGGTTACAGCATTCAGGCGGTGAGCCGGCAAAGCGGCGTGCACCCGGTGACCTTGCGTGCCTGGGAGCGCCGCTACGGGCTGATCCGCCCGGCGCGTACCGAGCGTGGTCACCGCCGCTACAGCGACCAGGACCTGGCGGTGATTGAGCGGATTCTCTCCTGGCTGGATCGGGGTTTGCCGATCAGCCAGGTGCGCCCGCTGCTGGAGCAGGGCGGCACGCCGGTGACCGCCACGGCGGGCCCCTGGCGGGAGGCCATGGAGGACGCGCTGCTGGCACTGGAAGGACACAACGTGCGTCGCCTGGAGCAACGGTTTCAACGGCTTACCGCCGATTATCCGCTGGGCCGGGTGGTCACGGGATTTTGCGACCCGTTGCGCGATCATCTGCGCGCATTGCCGGGCCATGGCGCGTCACAGGCGCTGCTGGACAGTTTTTTGCGCCAGAAACTGGCCGGCCGGCTGCTGGCCCGGGCGCCCGGGCGCCGCGAGCGGGCCTGGCTGGTGATGGCGGTGGGCGACCCGCTGCCGGCGCTGATTCAGGCGGCGGTGGCGGACCGGCCGGTGTGGTGCCTGGAAACGGCGGTGGCCTGGCCGGCCTTGACCCCTTGGCTGGCGGATCCGCGCTTGGCCGGGGTGGCGTGGATGCTCGGTGAGCGCCCGACACGCCGTCAGATCGGTCAGCTGTGGCCGGAACAACAACCCGAAGGCGTCTTTTTTTGCGCGGGACCGGCTCTGGCCGGGGACCCGCCCACGCCGGCCTGGCTGCCGTGCGAGCCGGGCGATTATCAGGCGGTGACGAAGCGAATGGACGACGCCGAAGTAATGACTCAACAGCAAGGAGAACAGGGTGCGACTGGTCTGGTTTCGTAATGATCTGCGCTGTCACGGGCACACCCCGCTGACCCAGGCGCTGGCCGGCGGCGACGCGGTGACCGCGGTGTACGTGCTGTGCCCGGATCAGTGGGACGCCCACGGGGTGGCGCCGGCGCGTCGCTGGTTCGTGCTGCACAGTCTGCTGGAGCTGGGCGAGTCCCTGGCGACCCGAGGCGTGGACCTGCATGTGCTCGACGGCGGCGATTTCGACGGTAGTGTCACCGCCCTGGAAACCTTCGTGGCCGAGCAGGGTGTCACCGAGGTGTTCTGCAACCGCGAGTACCCGCTCAACGAATTGAACCGGGACCGCGCCGTGGCCCGCCGCCTGGACGCTCAAGGCGTGCGCATCCACGGCTTCGACGATGGCGTGTTGGTACCACCGGGGGCGCTGCACACCGGCAAGGGCACGCCCTATACCGTGTTCACCGCCTACAAAAAGCGTTGGGACGTGTGGATGGACGACCTTCAGCCGCAGGCGGTGCCGGCACCGGACTGGCCGGGCGGGCAGGGCCGTTTTATTGGCCGCGAACGGGTGGAGCGGGCGCTGGCGGCGCTGTCCGTGCCGGACTCGGTCACCGCCCTGTGGCACCCCGGCGAAGAGGCCGCGCGCGGCCAGCTTAAGGATTTCGTTGAACAGCACCTGGGCGAATACAAAACCCAGCGCGACTTCCCCGCCGAGCCCGGCACCAGCGGGCTGTCCGCGGCGTTGTCGGCGGGCACACTGGCGCCGCTGGACGCCTATCTGGCGGCGCGGCCGGCGTTGCAGGACGCCAACGCCCGGGAGGGCGCGGCCACCTGGATCGGTGAGCTGGCCTGGCGGGATTTCTACCGGCAGATCATGCACCGTTTCCCGTCGCTGGCCAGCGGCGCGCCGTTCCGGCCGGAGACCGCGCTGTTGCAGTGGAGCGACAACGACGCGCATTTCCAGGCCTGGTGTGAAGGCCGCACCGGTTACCCTCTGGTGGACGCGGCCATGCGCCAGCTGGTGCAAACCGGCTGGATGCACAACCGCCTGCGCATGCTTACCGCCATGTTCCTGACCAAGCATTTGTTTATCGACTGGCGCAAAGGGGAGCGCTTTTTCATGGCGCATCTGGTGGACGGTGATTTCGCCGCCAACAACGGCGGCTGGCAGTGGAGCGCCTCCACCGGCACCGACGCGGCCCCGTACTTCCGTGTCTTCAGCCCGATACGTCAGAGCCACCGTTTCGACCCCAAGGGGCGCTTTATCGCCCGCTACGTGCCGGAACTGGCGACCGCCGACGACAAAACCATTCATGAACCCTGGAAGCAGCCTTTGATGACCCCGGATTATCCCACCACCATCGTCGCCCACCAGGGCGTCAAACAGCGGGTGGAGAGCGCGTTCCGCGCCGCCCGTGACGCCTGGAAACAGCAAAACGGAGACGCCTCTTGAGCCAGCGCATCGCGATTGTCGGCGGCGGCATCGCCGGTCTCACCGCCGCCTGGTATCTGAGCCGCGACCACCAGGTGGAGGTGTTCGAAGCCGAGCCCCGGCTGGGCGGCCACACCTTCACCGTGGACGTGCACCGCGAGCACGGCGACTACGCTGTGGACATGGGATTCATCGTGTTCAACGACCGCACCTACCCGCGCTTCGAGGCGCTGTTGTCGGAACTCGGCATTGGCCGCCAGCCCACCGCCATGGGGTTCGCGGTCACTGACGCGCAAACCGGCGTGGAATACTGCGGCGACGGCCTGGGCGGCTTTTTCGGGCGCCGCCGCAATCTGCTGGATCCCGGTCACTGGACGTTGCTGCGCGATATTCTGCGCTTCAACCGGGAGGCACCGGCCTTGCTGGACAGCGACGCCGGCGAGCAGCCGCTGGGCGCCTATCTGAACGAACAGGGTTATGGCGAGCGTTTCCGGCGTCATTATATTCTGCCCATGGGCGGCGCCATCTGGTCCTGCTCGCTGGCGCAGATGGAAGCCTTCCCGGCCAAATTCTTCGTGCGGTTTTTTATCAATCACGGTTTGCTGGCATTGCGGAACCGGCCGCAGTGGTATGTGGTGCCGGGTGGCTCCAGCCGCTATGTGGAAGCGCTACGCGAGGCCTGCGGCGCCCGCTTCCACACCGCCACGCCGGTCACCGAAGTGCGCCGCGACAGCGAGGGCGTGACGGTGGGTACCGCCAACGGCAGCGACCGTTTCGATCAGGTGGTGATGGCCTGCCACAGTGATCAGACCCTGGCGCTGCTGGCCGACGCCGACCCGCGCGAGCGTAACTGTCTGGCGGACCTGCGCTACCAGGCCAACGACGTGGTGCTGCACACTGACACGGCGATGCTGCCCAAGCGCCGCCGGGTGTGGTCGAGCTGGAACGCCTTGCTGGGCCGCACCGACGACGCGGAGCCGGTACAGGTGACCTACAACATGAACATTCTGCAGGGCTTTCAGGCGCCGGAAACCTTCTGTGTGACACTCAACGCCGGCGACCGCATCCGCCCGGAAACGGTGATCCGGCGCGAGGTGTTTTACCACCCGCTGTTCACCACCGAGGGCCTGCTTGCCCGCGAGCGCCTGCTGGCCGGTAACGGCGATAACCGCACCTGGTTCTGCGGCGCCTGGTGCCGCAACGGCTTCCATGAAGACGGCGTGGTCTCGGCATTGGATGTGGTGGAAGGCATCGGCGCCCGCGCCCAGGGCGGCGTCCCGGGAGCGGCGCCGTGATTCCCCGTTTCGCACTCGCCACCGGCCAGGTCTGGCATCAACGCCATACGCCCATGCGGCATGCTTTCCGCTATCCGCTATGGCTGGTGTGGTGCGATGTGGACGCGCCGGACCAGATGCTGGCCCGGCAGCGCTTTTGGGGCCGCCGCTGGCGCCCGGTGACGTTCCGCGACCGGGATTTTATCGACACCGATAGCCGGGCGCTGGGCGACAAGGTGCGCGACCGGGCCGCCGACGCCGGCCTGGACTGGGGCGCCGGCCGGGTGTTCATGCTCGGCCAGTGGCGCACCTTCGGCATGCTGTTCAACCCGCTGGTGTTGTACTTCCACTTTCCGGACGGCGCCGACCGGCCGGCGTCGATGTTGGCGGAGGTGCGCAACACCCCCTGGCAGGAACGTCATATCTACGCCCTGACCCTGAGCCAGGGCCCCGGGCCGCAAACCGTGGCCCATGAAAAGACCTTTCATGTGTCGCCCTTTTTGCCGCTGGGGCTGCGCTATCACTGGCATCTTCACGCCTTATTTCCCGATCTGCGCCTAACGTTGGAGGACCGAGACGGCGATCAGCTGGTTTTCGCCGCCGGCCTGAAAATGCACATGGCGGAAGCCGACGCGCCCGCCATGGCGCGGGTGATACGCCGCTTCGGCGCGCAGAGCGTGAAAACGGTGGCCGGCATTTACTGGCAGGCCTGGAAACTTTGGCGCAAGGGCGCCCGGTTCCATGCCCACCCGGGTAAAGATACGCAAGGTAATGGGGAGAACACTCATGATGGACGGTGATAAGGCGCTGGTCAGTCAGCGCCCGTCCTGGTCACAAAGCCTGGCCCGGCGGCTGGTACAGGGGCACTTGGCGAAAATGCCGAAAGGCGGCGTGGTGCTGCATGAGCCCGACGGCGAGACGGTGGCCATTGGCGATACGGCGGCGGAAGGTGCCGCCGAGATCCGTATCCACGATTGGGACAGCTACCGGCAGATGATGACCGGCGGCGCCCTGGGTGCCGCCGAAGCCTATATGGACGGGGCCTGGGACAGCCCGGACCTGGTCGCGGTGGTGCGTTTCTTCGCCGCCAATGTGGATGCCATGCAGGCCCTGGAAGGCGCCGCCGCCTGGCTGGCCAAGCCGGCGCTTAAGGCGCTGCACGCCATGAACCGCAACTCCCTGAACGGATCGCGCCGCAATATCGCCGCCCACTACGACCTGGGTAACGATTTCTTTGCCCTGTTCCTGGACCGGCACATGATGTATTCCAGTGCCATCTACCCCAATGCGGACGCGGATCTGGAAACCGCCGCCACCCATAAACTGGATCTGATCTGCCAGCGCCTGCGCCTGGCGCCGGGCATGGAAGTGCTGGAGATTGGCACGGGCTGGGGCGGTCTGGCCCTGCACGCTGCGCGCCACTATGGCGTGCGGGTGACCACCACCACGATTTCCCGGGAGCAGGCTCGCCACGCCCGCGAGCAGGTCCGCGAAGCCGGTCTGTCCGACCGTATTCAGGTGCTCGAGCAGGACTACCGGGAACTGCAGGGGTGCTATGACCGCATCGTGTCCGTGGAGATGATCGAAGCGGTGGGCCATCAGTTTCTGGATGAGTACTTCCGCGTGCTCAATCAGCGTCTCAAGCCGGAAGGGCTGCTGTTGTTGCAGGCGATCACGGTGCCGGACCAGCGCTACGAATACGCCCGTGACAACGTGGACTTTATCAAACGCTACATTTTCCCCGGCGGCTTTCTGCCTTCAGTGACCGTGATGTGCCAGGCGTTGCGCAAGAACACCACCCTGATGCCGGTGGGGCTGGAGGACATCGGTGCCCATTACGGTAAAACCATCGAAGAATGGCGGGCCCGGTTTATCAATGCGTTGCCGCGGATTCGTGAGCTGGGCTTCGACGAACGCTTTTGCAGAATGTGGGATTATTACCTGTGTTACTGCCAGGGCGCCTTCGTCGAGCGTGCCATCAGCACCGTGCATCTGCTCGCCGCCGGCCCGGATTACCGGGAGGCGTCCATATAGGGCGATGAGGCTGTCGCTTTTGGTCATGGTCAGCGTCCTGCTAAGACCAATATGGTATGATCCCGACACCGAGACCAAGATGGTATCCTGAACAGCAGGTGCCCTTAAGCGATTGATATGTCCCCTTACCCTGGGGTGGTGACGCCGTATGACAGCACAGGCCCAAGAGATCGTGCGCGCCCATTTGGCCGGCGCTAACGAGCAGTCCGAACTCACCGACGATCAGCGTTCACTGTACCGTCAGCGCATTAAAGAACGGTTACAGGC
>JBFJUC010000124.1:0-7402 GCA_041624875.1 Alcanivorax sp. | reverse complement strand
GTCGGCGCGCCTGGTCGAGTCGCTGGCGCCGGGCCTGTCCCGCTCAGCGCTCTCCGGCGTGATCGAGGAGCTGCAGGCGGGCATGCTCGAAGAGTGCGATTTCCTGCAGGAGGCCCGCAATCTGGACGCGTTCAACCGCTTTCTCGCCGAAACCGGCAACACCGCCGCGGTGGCGCCGCGCCCGGTGGCGTCGCATACCACCACCCGGGTGCTGACCATGGAGCGCTTCCATGGCGTACCGCTCACCGATCTGCAGGTGTTGCGGCGCTACACGGACGATCCGGCGGGCACCCTGATTACGGCCCTGAACACCTGGTTTTCCAGCTTGATGGTGTGCGATTTCTTCCACGCTGACGTGCACGCCGGCAACCTGATGCTGCTGGAAGACGGCCGGGTAGGCTTCATTGACTTTGGCATGGTAGGGCGCATCCGTCCGGAAGCCTGGCAGGGCATGATGGCGTTCTTCGAGGCGATCGGCAGCGGCGACGTGCCGGCCATGGCCCGGGCCATGGCCATGGTCGGCATGACCAGTGAAGAGGTGGACGTGGATGCCCTGGCACGGGATATCTCCGCGTTGCAGGACCGGTTGACGGACGTGGACGCCAGCGCCCTGGTGCAGGCTGACCGTAACGACCGCGAGGTCAACCAGCTGCTCACCGATCTGGTGCGCATCGGCGAGGGTCACGGTATCCGCTTCCCCCGCGAGTTCGCGCTGCTGCTGAAACAGTTTCTTTATTTCGATCGCTACGTGCAGGCGCTGGCGCCGGAACTGGATATGTTCAGCGACCAGCGCGTGGATCTGTTCGGCACCCTCGATCAACTGCCCGGTGACGAGCCGCTCCATTGAGCGGCCCCGGCGCTCATTCCTGCGGGTCGGCGCACTCGGCCCGCGACGAGTCCAGCTTGCAGCGAATACGGCGCTGCAGCGTCAGCATGTCGGCGCTGTAGTAGCCGCGTTCGCGCAGTTGCAGACGAACCTCGCGCATCATCACTTCGTATTCCCGCTTGTCGCCTTCGGGAATGCTGATCCACCAGTGGTCGGGAATATTCTTGGTTTCCTCATGCACCCGGTCGATGATTTGCTGGTAACTCTGGAAGAACACCTCGCGCACTAGTTGCGCGGCTTCGTTGGGTATGCGGGCGCGGCGCGCGACCAGTTGCATACTGATCTGCGCGATCGGGTAGTCGACGATGCCGCCGTCCGGGGTCATTCCTTTATAAAGCTCAACGATCTCGTAGGCGGCCAGCGGTGCGGCGAGCACGTCCACCACGCCGTTGTTGAACATGTTAGGGGCGTTGACGATGTCCGTGGGTACCGGTGAGGCGCCCACCTGGCCGACCATCTCCGCCTGCACCGGGTCGTAGTCGAGCACCGCCACGTTTTTGCCGGCCGCCGCCGCCAGGGTATTGATCTTCTTGTCGTTGACGAACAGATAGGCGCCGCCGCCGGGAGCGATGCCGGCCACCACATAATCCCCTTGCACCATGTGCTGTGCCGACGCGGGGTCGGCGAGTACCTGCAGCAGAATACGCATGTGCTCCTGGGAGGGCAGGCCGCCGATGGAGTCGATGGTGCCGGTGTTGGTATTGAACAGTCGGGCGCGCAGGCCGCTCATCAGCGCCGCGTCGCAGAGGCCGGCCTTGAATTCATCCACCATCACGCGCTCGTCGGTATAGGGCACCAATTCCAGTTGAATGCCATACTCGAGCAGTTTGGCGCGCTGGTCCTGGGCCGCCGAAAAGATCGGCCCGTTGCGGCCGACGATGTCCCAGATACAGATCTTGCGGGTGTCGTTGCCGGCCTGGCCCAGGCCGGTCAGCTCGCGCATGGCGTCGACGCGTTGCGTCATGGGCAGCGCATCGTTGTAGACGGTGGCGCGCAGGTCGGCGTCGGACGCATACGCCGGCGCGCCAGCAAACGCTGCGGCGGCGCTCACGCCCAGCAGGGCGTGACGTAATAGACGGGTTATCGGCACAGGGCCTCCTGGTACGGTTTATTTTTTATTCGAGCATTCGCCGCGGGACGGATCGAACTTGCAGCGAATCCGGCTTTGCAGGTCCAGCATGCGGCCGTCGTAGTAATCCTGTTCGCGCAGGGTGTCGCGGGCTTCCTGCATCATGGCTTCGTATTCACGTTTTTCGTTAGCGGGAATGTCGATCCACCAATGGTCCGGCACCCGGTCCTCTTCGACTTTTACCCGGGCGCGCACCCGGTCGTAGGCCTCAAAGGAAGCTTCACGGATCAGCTGTGCCACTTCGTTGGGGAATTTGTCCAGCCGGCCCACCAACTGCATGCTGATCTGGGCGATGGGGTAGTCGACGATGCCGCCGTCGGGCTCCATGCCTTTATAGAGCTCCAGCAGTTCATAGGCGATCAGCGGCGCGGCAAGGATATCGACCACCCCGTTATTGAATTTGTTGGGGGCGCTGACGATGTCCGAGGGCACCGGCGTGGCGCCGATGCCGGCGACCATTTCCGACTGGGTTTTGTCGTAATCCAGCACCGCCACGCGTTTGCCAGCGGCCTTGGCGAGAGAGCTGATACGCTTGTCGTTGACGAACACATGGGCGGCACCGCCGGAGAAGATGCCCATGATGACGTACTCACCCTGAACCATATGCCCGGCCTGGCTGGGGTGCGCCAGGACCTGCAGCAGCGTGCGCATGTGCTGGTTGTCGGGGATCGCGCCGATCGCGTCGATAGTGCCCGTGTAGCTGTTGAACAGCCGCGCGCGCATGCCGCTCATCAGCGCGGCGTCACAACGCCCCGCCTTTAGCTCCTCGACCAGAATGGTCTCGTTGGTGAACGGGATCATCTCCAGGTCGATGCCGTACTCCAACGCCATGGCGCGCTGTTCCATGGCCGCCTGGAACACCGGACCGTTGCGTCCGGCGATATCCCAGATGCAGATCTTGCGGTTCAGGGCGGTGCCCGGCGGCATCTGATCGATACCCACCAGTTTGGCGATCGCGCCCAGGCGCACCCGCACCGGCATGTCCCGCGAATAGAAAATAGACGCCAGCCCCTCAACCAGTTTCTGGTCGACGTCGACGCCGGGCAGCAGTTGTTCCATGCGTTGCTGTTGTTCCGGCGACAGACGCAGCGCTTCCGCGCCGACGCACAGTGACGACAACAGCAAAATCAACGAGGCGAACACAAAGCGAACCATGGCTATCCCTGTTTTGTTATTCGAAGAAGAATAATCGGCAGTAATAGCATGGACGCACGATCGGCCGGATGCTGGCCCGCCGTGCGCAAACGTCGCTGGGGTCAAGCTGGTCTAACGCGGTTGAGCGTCCAGGGACTGGCCGTTGACGGCGGCGCCCTCCGGGCCCAGCAGATATAAATAGCTGGCGACGATTTGCTCCGGCGTTTTCAGTTTTTCCGCGTTTTCACCGGGATACGCAAGGGCGCGCATATCGGTGCGAGTGGCGCCCGGGTTGATGGTATTTACGCGAATTCTGGAGGTGTTCTCCAATTCCTCCGCCAGGGTCTGCGACAGATTCTCGGTGGCCGCCTTGGAGGCCGCGTAGGCGCCCCAGAACGCCCGGCCTTTGCGGCCCACGCTGGAAGAGGTGAACAGAATGCGTCCGCCGTCACTGTCGCGCAGCAGCGGCAGCAGCGCCTGGGTCAGATAGAAGGCGCTGTTGACGTTGACGCGCATCACCGAATCCCAGGTGTCCGCGCCGTAGCGCTCCAGCGGTGTGATGTCGCCGAGCACCGAGGCGTTATGCAGCACCCCGTCCAGGCGCCCGAACTCGCGACCGAACAGCGTCGCCAGCTCCTGATAGTCCTCCGGCCGCGCCACTTCCATGTTGACCGGTGCCAGGGCCGGCTCCGGCCCGCCGGCGGCCTTGATCTTGTCGTAAACCGCTTCCAGTTTGCTCTGGGTGCGGCCCAGCAAAATTACCGTGGCGCCGTGGGCGGCCAGGGCCAGGGCCACCGCCCGGCCGATACCGGCCCCGGCGCCGGTGACCAGAATAATGCGATCCTTAAAGGCGTCCGGCGGGCATTGGTAATTCGCCGCCAGGCCGTTGAGTGCCTTGATGTCCATTTCGACTGTACCTACTTCTTCACAGTGTTTTCAGCAGCGGCAGCAACTGCTCGCCGCGTTCCACAAAATAGTCGGCCGGCCAGGCGCGCGGGTTGTCGTCCGCGTCGATATAGCCGAACCCGGCGGTGACGGTGATCATTTTCGCATTCAGCCCGGCCTGGATGTCACGCAAATGATCGCCCACATAGACGCAGTGGACGGGGTTGGCACCCACGGCGGTGGCGGCCATCAACAGACCTTCCGGGTCCGGCTTGCGCTCGCGGACCTGGTCCGGGCAGATCACCGAGGCGCACCGGTCCAGCAGGCCCAGCCCGGCCAGCACCGGGCGAGTGAAACGCTCCGGTTTATTGGTGATCACGCCCCAGGGCAGCCCCTGGTTTTCCAGCCAGGTCAGGATCTCCGCCATGCCGTCGAACAGGCAAGTGTCCACCGCCAGGCGGCCGCCGTAGGCGTCGAGAAGCTCATTGAGCCGGTCATCGAAGCCGGCGTCCCCGGGGGCCAGGCCGAAGCCCAATTCGGTGAGTGCCCGGCCGCCGTTGGACACGGTGGCGCGCACCGCCTGGTAGCTGACCTCCGGGCGACCGTGGTCGCGCAGCAGCTGATTGAGCACCACGTAAAAGTCCGGCGCCGTGTCCACCAGGGTGCCGTCCAGATCAAAGAATACCGCCTCAAGCATGGCGCACCGCGTGCATCAAATAGTTTACCGACACATCGCGGTTGAGTTTGTACACCTGGGTCACCGGGTTGTAAGTCATGCCGGTGGTGTCGCGCACGTCCAGCCCGGCGTCTCGGCTCCAGCCGGCCAGCTCGGAGGGGCGGATCAGCTTGGCGTATTCGTGGGTGCCGCGGGGCAGCAGTCTCAGGACGTATTCGGCGCCGACGATGGCGAACAGGAACGCCTTGGGATTGCGGTTGATAGTGCTGAAGAACACCTGGCCGCCGGGCTTCACCAATTTGGCGCAGGCGCGGATCACCGACGACGGATCGGGCACATGCTCGAGCATTTCCAGACAGGTCACGGCGTCGTATTCGCCGGCGCGTTGCTCGGCGATGTCCTCGGCCAGTACCTGCAGGTACTCCACCTGTACACCGCTCTGCTCGGCGTGCAGGCGGGCCACCGCCAGGGGCGCTTCACCCAGGTCGATGCCGGTGACCGCGGCGCCGCGCCGGGCCATGCCCTCGGAGAGCAGGCCGCCGCCGCAGCCGATATCGATCACTTTCTTGCCGGGCAGGCTGAGGCGCTCGTCGATGTAATTGAGCCGCAGCGGGTTAATGTCATGCAGCGGGCGGAATTCCGAGTTCGGGTCCCACCAGCGCTCCGCGAGGGCGTTGAATTTGGCGATCTCGCCGCTGTCCACGTTGGGTTGGTTCATTGGGTGTCCCTCATCGACTCTTATTCATTGGTTGGCGCGATTTTGCGCTGCCATTCGGCGGCGTTCTTGGCGATCAGCGCAGCGTTCAGCGTGGTCAGCCGCCGATCCGCCATCAGGCAGCGTCCGGCCACCCAGCTGTGAGTAACCTGGTCTCGGGTGGCCGCGTAAACCAGCTGCGCCACCGGGTCATAGACCGGCTGAGTTTCCAGGGCGCTCAGGTCGACGGCGATCATATCCGCCTGCTTGCCGATTTCCAGTGAACCGGTGCGGCTCTCCAGCCCCAGAGCGCGGGCGCCGTTCAACGTCGCCATGCGCAGGGCGGTGGCCGCCGGTACGGCGTCGGCGCGCAGGCTGACGCCTTTGGCGAGCAGGGCGGCGGTGCGGGTTTCGCCGATCATGTCCAGGTCGTTGTTGCTGGCCGAGCCGTCGGTGCCCAGGGCCACATTGATGCCCGCGTCGAGCAGTTTCTGCACCGGGCAGAAGCCGCTCGCCAGTTTCAGGTTGGACTCGGGGCAATGCACCACCTGGCTGCCGGTCTCCGCCAGCCACTGGATTTCCTCGTCGAGCAACTGGGTCATGTGCACCGCCAGCAGGCGCGGGTTGAGCAGGCCCAGCTGTTTGAGCCGGGTCAGCGGCCGCTCGCCGCTGGCTTCCACCGCCTGGTGGATCTCACCGGCGGTTTCGTGCACGTGCATCATCACCGGCGCATCCAGCTCTTCGGCCAGGGTGAGCACTTTCTCCAGCGGGCCGTCGGAGACGGTATACGGGGCGTGAGGACCGAAGCCGATGGTCACGCGGGGTTCGTGGCGCCAGTTGTCGGCGGCCTCGGTGGCCAGGCGAAGATAGTCGTCGGGACCGGCGCCCATGGGGGTGGGAAAGTCCAGAATCGGCGAGAACAGTACCGCCCGCAGGCCCGCCTCCATGGCCACCCGGGCGGTGGTCTCGGGGAAGAAATACATGTCGGCGAAACAGGTGGTGCCGGAGCGGATCATCTCGGCGGCGGCGAGGCGGGTTCCGTCGCGCACGAAGGCTTCGCTCATCCATTGCCCTTCGGCCGGCCAGATGTGCTGCTCCAGCCAGGTCATCAGCGGCAGGTCGTCGGCCAGGCCGCGGAACAGGTTCATGGCGGCGTGGGTGTGGGCGTTGATCAGGCCGGGTATCAGCAGGTGGCTGCCGAGCTCCACCACCTCGTCGGCGCGCCATTTCTGATCCGCCAGCGGCGTTGGCAGCAGGTCGACGATGGTGTCGCCGCGCACCACCAGGGCGTGGTCGGCGAGGGCGCCGGTGTCCGGGGCCACCGGCGCGATCCAGCCGGCTTTGATGATCAGGTCGGCGTGTTGGTGGTCCGGGGGTGTCTGCATCGCTGACGGCTTGTCCTGCATCGCTGACGGCTCCTTCTCCGCGCGGAATGGGCGTGAGACCGGGCCAGGCCCGGTCGGTCCGGCGGCGAGTATAACCTGTCTGGCCAGCCTCGTCCGATGCCCGCGCCGGGCCGGTGGTGGCGGGGTTGATGGGAATTATTTAGAGGCGGCAAAGCTGTGCTATCATCGGTGGCTTTTAGGAGCTCCACGACCGGGGCTTCCGCGGGTCGCTATCCACGCCACCGAGGGATATAAGGAACGCCATGACGGACCTCGCCAAAGAAGTTACTCCCGTCAACATCGAGGACGAACTCAGACAGTCATACCTGGATTACGCCATGAGCGTGATCGTGGGCCGGGCTCTGCCGGACGTGCGCGACGGCCTCAAGCCGGTGCACCGGCGCGTGCTGTTCGCCATGCACGAGCTCAGCAACGACTGGAATAAACCCTATAAAAAGTCCGCCCGTGTGGTGGGTGATGTGATTGGTAAATATCACCCCCACGGCGATTCCGCTGTGTACGACACCATTGTCCGCATGGCCCAGCCGTTCTCCCTGCGCTACATGCTGGTGGACGGGCAGGGCAACTTCGGTTCCATCGACGGTGACTCCGC
>JBFJUC010000123.1:0-7487 GCA_041624875.1 Alcanivorax sp. | reverse complement strand
GCATCATAGTGTTGATCGCCTTCCCCATGGATTGCATGAAATCCTGGTCGTCCTGCACCTGGAACGTCCGGACGGAGGTTGGGAGGTCTTTAGCCACTACGAGTAAGCCCTTGTCCTCTATCTGGCGTTTGAGTTGCTGCCAATCACTTTCCTTGAGGCGTGTCAGCCGGTCCACCTGCTCCAATAGGAGTACGTCACCGCTTTCGGCATCCCTCAAAAGGCGCTGAAGCTCTGGCCTGTCGAGAGTCGCGCCGGACACATTCTCGACGTAGTAGGCCACAATGCGCTGCCCGTGCTCCCTGGCAAAGTCCTTCAGCTCACTCTTGGCTCGCTCGGCGTTCTGATCTTCAGTAGACGCTCTCAAGTAGGCCCTCACGAACATGCAGCAACCCCTTTGTCTCATTTAGATAGTCGCATGATTAGCTGTCGCGTTTAGGTTGTCAAACAAACCCTTAAGGCGACGCCACAGGCTGTCTCACTGGGGCATACCCTACCGCCACACCTTAACTTGAAAGGAAAGATCTTTCGCACCCCTGGCGTGAAACGGCGCGCCCGACTAGGAGAAGAGACGGTGAATCCAGCGGATTAGCGGACCATAGAACTCCCAAAACCACTCCATCCATGCTGGGAGATCGTCGGCAAACCACGGCCAGATGAAAGCGACGATTGCCGCCAACACAAAGACGCTGCCGACGGAATACACCACGATCATGTTAAGCAGCGTCCAGTAGAGCAAAGGCCTCCACGGCTCCTGTGAAGAAGCGACATTCCATAAGCAGGCCAGCAGCAGAACAACGACCTCGATGATCACCAGCCACGCAGCGACTTGAACGATATCCATGACTATCCCCCATCCCTCTGGGACTAAGCATACCGGCTCCCTGAATGCTCTACCGCAAGCCCCTAGAGGGGTAAGCTCAAGGGTTCGCGGCAATCAAAAACCGGCGGCGAATTGTTGGCTATTTTTTAACTGCCACTATCTTGCAGCCGGGGATTGTCCGGCGTCGCGCGCACCTCTAGACTGGTACACACGTCAAATGCATCGAATTGTAACAGACTGATTAAAAAGCATTATTTTTGCAAACAATAGAGTCCGCCCCTTGCTACCATCTACGGAGAAGGCCGCCCAAACGGGCGGCCTTTTTTGTGGGCGGATAGGTACTCTCCAGCTGGGACGCGGGTCATCGCTGGCGTCGAACCTTCCTGCAACGGTCCTGGCGGTGCCTCTGACCCGTGGCGGCTCCGCTGCAAAGTGAGCGGGGCAATGGTGAGGCCTGGAGGGAGCCGGCTACAAGATCACCAGATGGTTGGGCAGCTCGTTTTTCTTTTCGGTGGCGGGCACCTTGATGATCAACTGGTCACCGCAGGAGGCGATGCACTCCAGGAAGCCGTTGAGCACTTCGCCCTGTTGGACGTGGGTGGTGAAGGTGTCGACGATCTTCTTCCAGGTCTCGTCGGGCACGTGTTGCGCGACCCCACGGTCGGCGAGGATTTCCACGTAGTGCTCCGCTTCGCTGACAAAGATCAGCACGCCGTGGTCGCCGCGGGTGTGGTGCAGGCCCTGGTCAAGGAAGGTGCGTCGGGCCAGGTTGGCGGCGCGCCAATGCTTCACGCGCTTGGGCACCAGTTTCATCATCAGTGGCGGCCAGCGGAACAGGACCGCCAGCACCACCAGCACCGTCCACTGGGCGAGCAGGGTTTCCAGGGCGTCCAGGCCCACCGGCATGAACGCCAGGGCCAGAGGCACCAGCAGCGACAGCAGCGCCGCCCACATCATGGGGATGTAGCGGTAGTCGTCGGCCTGGCGGGCCAGCACCGTGACCAACTCGGCATCGGTGTCTTTCTCAATGGCGGCGATCGCCCGGGCGACCCGTTTCTGATTCTCGTCATTCAATAACATTACCAACCTCCCGAGGCGCCACCGCCCCCGAAACCGCCACCGCCGCCGCCGAAGCCGCCGCCACCGAAACCACCGCCGCCTCCGCCGCCGAAGCCGCCCATGCCCATGGGCAGGAACATCAGGCCGGCGGCGCCACGCCGGCCGCCTTTGCGACCCAGGCCACCGAACGACAGAAAGAAGGTAAACACCACCAGGCCGATCAGGTAGAGCAGCGCCTGCAGGCTGGAGGCCTCTTTACGGTCGGCGCCGCCCCCGGCCGGGGCCTGATACTCGCCCTGAATGGCGGCGACAATCGAGGTGATGGCCGCGTTGATGCCGCCGGCGAAATCCCCCTGCCGGAAAGCGGGCTGAATATCGTTACGGATGATGCTGGAGGCGGTGGCGTCGGGAAGCGCCCCTTCCAGCCCGTAGCCCACTTCGATACGCACCCGACGGTCGTTGGGCGCGATAATCAGTAGCGCGCCATTGTCGGTGCCTTCCTGGCCGATGCCCCATTCCCGGCCCAGCCGCACGCCGTAATCGGCGATCTCATAGCCCTGCAGGTCCGCCAGGGTGACCACCACGATCTGGTTGGAGCTTTGCTGCTCTTCGGCAGCCAGCCGCTCGGTGAGCGCCTGTTCCTGGGCCGGGGTCAGCAGCTCGGCGTTATCCACCACCCGGCCAGTGAGTTCCGGGAAGTCCGGGGCGGCCGAGACCGGCAGCGCCAGCGCCGCCAGCGTCAGCAGGGCGCCGAGCCGAAACGCGGCGCCGAGACGGTTTGAGATCAGCGCCGTATTCATTCGAAGTTAACGGAGGGCGCCTGGTCGGCGTTCTCCGTGGTGGCTTCGAAGTTTTCGCGCTGCTCCAGCTCGCTGTACAGCACGCTATGCCAGAGGCGGCCCGGGAAGGTGCGGATCTCGGTGTTGTACTGCTGCACCGCCTGGATGTAATCCCGGCGCGCCACCGCGATGCGATTCTCGGTGCCTTCCAACTGGGCCTGCAGGGTCAGGAAATTCTGGTTCGATTTCAGATCCGGGTAGCGCTCAACCACCACCATCAGCCGCTGCAGCGCGGAGCCGAGCTGGCTCTGCGCCTGCTCGAACTGCTGGAATTTTTGCGGGTCGTCGAGAATGCTCTCGTCCATTTGAATGGAACCCACCTTGGAGCGGGCTTCGGTGACCTCCACCAGCACTTCGCGCTCCTGGTCGGCAAAGCCCTGCACCGTGTTGACCAGATTGGGCACCAGGTCGGCGCGGCGCTGGTACTGGTTCTGCACCTGGGACCAGGCCGCCTTCACCTGCTCGTCGTAGGTGGGAATATTGTTGATGCCGCAGCCGGCAAGCGACACGACCAGCCACATCAGCATGAAAGCACGCCAAACGTTCATTCCGGGTTCTCCAATTCAGAGGTGGACGCAGTCAAGCAATTCCCCGGTGGATTAGCAACCGAAACCCCGGTGACCGCCTGAATCAGTTTTTCCTTACGGACGCGGGACAGCGCCTTAAGGCGCACCTCCAGCCGGCCGGCGGCGGCCCGGCCGGGCACCGCCACGCACATCACCAGGGCCACCGGCCGCCGGGCACGGGTGTAACGGGCACCGCGCGGGCCGTCATTATGTTCCTGCCAGCGGCGCAGCACGTCGGTGGTGACGCCGGTATAGAGGGAGCCGTCGGCGCAGCGCAGCATGTACACCCACCAGTCACCGGGCGGCGCTGCCGTGCTCTGTTTCACGGTTTTACACCTGTTTTCCGGTGAGTTGCTATGATCATCGGGTATCTTCGCATCGCAACAACAATAGCCTGAAATAAGGAGCTTCGCATGATCACCTACCTGTACTGGCTGCTGGTGGCGGCCGCCATCTTCCTGGCTCTGTTCGGCATCGGCGTCCGCATGGGCAAGTGGAAACCGGCGCTCATCACCGCCGTGGTGATCTGGCTGCTAAGCACCCTGCTCTACTATTTTTGGCTGGAACAGATTTTCGTCAAGCGCCTCGGCGGCACCATGAACGTAACCGTGGAAGAAGGCCACCAGCACGTGGCCGCCACCTGGAAAGGCGACAATCTGTGGATCGAGAACTACGACCCGGAAACCAACCGTTGCATCTTTCAGGAGTATTCACGGGGTAACGTGCTGGAAGGCAAGGTGGTGATCAAAAACTGTAACCCGCTGCGCGCCGGCGACACTCCGGCACCCTCGGAGACGCTCGGTAAGGGCTTATAAGCGGCCAGGCGTCTTCTCGCCCCCGCCCTGCACTGCTATGGTGGTTGGCTACTTGCCCGATCCCCCCGACCCGATGAAAGTCCGCAATAGTAAGGAACAGCAGCGCCGGCGCCTGAAACGGGACATGGAGCGTTTTCTCTCCCACGGCGGGCGCATTAAGGAAGTGCCGCACGGCGTTTCCGGCAACGACCCGGCCCAGCCGCAGGGCCGTCGTGCCTTCCCGTTTTCCCAGGCGCCGCCCGCCACCCGCACGGACATCTCGGAGGTGGTGGCGGCGATCGATGCGCGCAAACGCAAGACCACCCGCCCCACGCACAAGCGCCGGCCACGGCGTAAACTGATCTATGACGATTTCGGCGAGCCTCTACGCTGGGTATGGGACGAGTGAAACCACGATCAACCAAGAAGGAAGCGACCATGAAACGACTGAGTAGTGTGCTGGGCCTGCTGATGCTGAGCGGTATCGCCATCGCGGACGTGGTGGAAAAAACGGTGAACCTGCCCGGCGGTGTCGGTAAGGGGGTGCTGTTCATGGACGACGATCTCGACCGTACCACCGCCGGCGTGATTGTGGTGCACGAATGGTGGGGCCTGAACGACTATGCCCGGAACCGCGCCCGTCTGCTCGCCGAGGAGGGCTATGTGGCCCTGGCGGTGGATATGTACGGCAAAGGCCAGGTGGCCAGCCACCCGAAGGACGCCAAGGCGTTCATGCAGCAGGCGCTGTCCGAACCGGAAAAGCTCACCGCGCGCTTCAACGCCGCCAAAACCATCCTGCGTGATCAGCAGTACGTGGACGACGCCCGCATTTTCGCGGTGGGCTACTGCTTCGGCGGCGGCGTGGTACTGGAACAGGCGCGCAAGGGGAACGATCTGGCCGGCGTAGCCAGTTTCCACGGCACCCTGGGCACCAACCAGCGCGCCGACGAAGGGGACATCCAGGCCCGCGTGCTGGTGGCCACCGGCCAGGCCGACCCGATGGTACCGGCGGACCAGGTGAGCGCCCTGGTGGAGGAACTGACCCAGGCCGGCGCCCAGTTCCAGCTGCTCAGCTTCCCGGGCGTGCAACACGGTTTCACCAATCCCAAGGCGGACGATACCGGCAAGCGGTTCGATCTGCCGCTGGCCTATGACAAAGAGGCCGACCTGGTGAGCTGGGAAGCCCTTATGGATTTCATCGAACAACCCTGACCCCTCTCCGGCGCCCCACTCTGGGGCGCCGGGCACCAATAACGCGCACCCGCCTGCCCCAAAAAGACCCCGCCCTGCCCCGTTCCCAGGGGCCAGCCCTTGCAAAACAACGCCTTGGCCATCCTGGCATCGCTTTTGCTGAGTGAATGTCAGGAATCGAATGGCCGGTGTTGCCATCACGACTCGACAATTTGCTATCAATGGATCACTAGGGTTCCGGTCGGCGCCGCCGATGTCTGGTCCGAGAGTGATCGACCTTCGCCCGGTGCGCCGGGAAGGTTACACGGCGGGACAAAAGCCCGGGAGGACAGGATGACACCCCGTCATTGGATTCCTCATCGCCTGTAACCAAGGAGGTCGCCATGAAGAAACTGATCAATCGCCAGGCCGGTCCGGTGGGCCGCTGGGCCCTCGGCCTGCTGCCCTTCGTCATCCTGGCGGTGTTGTACCTGGTCGCCTCCGACGCACGCCTGGACGCGAACCCCAACGATAAACTCCTGCCCTCCCTGAGCAGCTTCTCCGACGCCATCGAGCGCATGGCCTTCGAGCCCAGCAAACGCAGCGGCGAATACACCCTGCTGGTGGATACCCTGGCCAGCCTGCAGCGGCTCGCCATCGGCGTGGTGATCAGCGCCATGATCGGGCTGGTGGTGGGCATTGCCACCGGGTCGCTGCCGTTGTTCCGGGCCGGCATTTCACCGCTGGTCACCGGCATGTCCCTGGTGCCGCCGCTGGCGATTCTGCCGATCCTGTTCATTATTTTCGGGCTGGGTGAGCTGGCCAAGGTGATGCTGATCATCATCGGCATCACCCCCTTCCTGATCCGCGACCTGCAGCAGCGGGCGGAAGAAATTCCCACCGAGCAGATCATCAAGATGCAGACCCTGGGCGCCAACACCTGGCAGATCATCACCCGGCTGGTGTGGCCGCAGATCATGCCGCGCCTGCTCAGTTCCGTGCGCCTGTCGCTGGGCTCCGCCTGGCTGTTCCTGATCGCCGCCGAGGCGATCGCCGCCACCGAAGGCCTCGGCTATCGCATCTTTCTGGTGCGCCGCTACCTGGCCATGGACGTGATTCTGCCCTACGTGGCCTGGATCACCTTCCTGGCGTTCGCCCTCGACTTCGCGCTCAAACGCTACTCCCAGTGGCGCTACCCCTGGTTCCACGGCGCGCAATAAGGAGACCGACATGGCTGCCATCGAGATCAAGAATCTTTGGAAGGAATACGGCCAGGACGTGGTCCTGGAGCGCCTCAACGCCAGCGTCGAGGAAGGCGAATTCGTCACCGTGGTGGGCGCCTCCGGCTGCGGCAAGACCACCTTCCTGAAAATGATGCTGGGCACCGA
This sequence comes from Alcanivorax sp., assembly GCA_041624875.1. Taxonomy (GTDB): domain Bacteria; phylum Pseudomonadota; class Gammaproteobacteria; order Pseudomonadales; family Alcanivoracaceae; genus Alloalcanivorax. The sequence goes on along the minus strand of JBFJUC010000123.1, from coordinate 851 downwards.
AAGCCCCACCCGCGGCGAGCTGCTGCTGGACGGTAAACCGATTCCCGACGAACCGGATGAAACCCGGGGCATCGTGTTTCAGCGCTATTCCGTGCTGCCCCACCTCACCGCCGTGGACAACGTGATGCTCGCCGGCGAATTGGCGAGCAGCCGCTGGCTGGGCCGCGTGTTCGGCGGCAAACGCCGGGCGCTGCGCGAACAGGCCGAGGAAATGCTCGCCTCCGTGGGGTTGGATCACGCGCTGAGCAAATACCCCCATGAGCTGTCCGGCGGTATGCAGCAGCGCCTGGCGCTGGCCCAGGCACTGATCAAGAAACCGCGCATTCTGCTGCTGGACGAGCCCTTCGGCGCCCTGGACCCGGGCATCCGCCGCGACATGCACGAGCTGGTGCTGGACCTGTGGCGCAAACAGGACCTGACGGTGTTCATGATCACCCACGACCTGGCGGAGGGCTTTTTCCTCGGCACCCGCATGTGGGTGTTCGATAAGGAACGGCTGGACCCGCAAACCCCCGGCAGCTACGGCGCGCGCATCACCTACGACCTGCCGGTGGGCAACAGCGATAAAGGCACCCTGCAGTCGATCACCCAGAGCGTGGATTCCACCGCCCGGGTGCTGGGCGCCTGATACCGACCCTGTAACCAGAGAACGAGGAGCAACCCCATGCAAACCCCGCTCTACCAATACACCCTGCCCGGCGGCGCGCACTGGTCCTTCCGGATGCGGCGCGGCAGCGCCCTGCGTCTCACCGACGTGGAAGGCGGCGCCAACGTAGGCATGCTGTTCTATAACCCGGAGGAAAAGCTGGAGCGCTACAACGCCCCGGACAGCCTCAAGGGCCAGCACACCT
>JBFJUC010000122.1:0-7580 GCA_041624875.1 Alcanivorax sp. | reverse complement strand
TTGGTGACGTCCAGAACCGTATGAGCGCAGGGATGCGCGAATCGAGCCCCCAGGGACGGGTTCACGGCGTGTTCTGGACGTCACCAACACACACCGCGGCCCCGGCTGGAGAAAGGGCCTAGCAGCAGCTTCCACCACTCACTGAACCGGATTCGTCTTCAAACGGCACATTCAACCCACACCCCTCAAAAATCCCAAAGTGCGAATCGAAGCCACCAATAAACTCAAAGTGCTCCGCAAACCGGCTCTCCGCCAACATCAACCAGGTATTCCCGCACACCGGAAACACCTTGCCGGTCTCAATCACATGATGGTCGTCCAACACGAACGAATGCGGATGGTGTTCCACCGAGCCCTTGTAGATCACCGCCTGCCCATAGTCCTCGCAGGCCGGCTCCAGCACATCGATGTTGAACAAGCGGTAGGTGGCCGAGTAGAAGCGGACGTTCCCCAGCTTGGCCTCGATGGCCGGATTCTCAATGGTCAGCCGGCGCGACTCGACCAGGCGGGGATCGCCGAACCCGCAGCCCTTGGCCAGGTTGAGAAAGTCGTTCCAGTACAGGGCTCCGGACAGGCACTCCCCGTAGAGGACCGGGTCCGCGGTCAGCGCCGCCGGCACCCGCCGGTCGGCGTACACATCGGAAAAGTAGAACTCGCCGCCGGGCTTCAGTAATCGTTTCACGTCGCCGATCACCTTGGCCTTGTCGGTGCTCAGGTTGATCACGCAGTTGGACACCACGATGTCGAAGTAACCTTCTTGAAGGTCGAGCTGATCCAGCTCCTCGATGTAGCCCTTCAAAAAGCGCACGTTGCTGCGCGTATGGCCGAATTCCTGGCGGTGGTATTCCTGGTGGCGTTTCGCCACCGCCAGCTGCTCGTCGGTCATGTCCACGCCGACCACTTCGCCGCTGTCGCCCACCAGGGCCGAGAGCACGTAAACGTCCCGACCGGAGCCGCAGCCCAGATCCAGAATGCGCATGCCCTCGAGGGAGGCCGGCGCCACCAGCCCGCACCCGTAGTAACGGGTTACGACCTCGTCGTGCAGACGGGCCAGCAGCGGTTTGAGGTGATCCGGCGGACTCTGATCGCAGCAGGCGTTGGTCTGCAAATCGTCGCTGCTGGTGAGCTGCTTGCCGTAGTAATCCTGAACCTCTTCACGCATCTTTGACCCTCTTAACGTTACTCCCTGAGCCGGGATTCACCCTTAGGTGCGAAGCAGGGCGCTTTGTTACACCCCGGTGCGACAACTTTACGGCGATCCTGGCATTCAAGTCATTGATGATCTGTGAAGAAACACCGGTGGGGCGCGGGGGCAGGCAGCCTGAGTCTCCCGCTAGAACCCGGTTTGGAACGAGCGGGTTTGCGACAGGGGCATCGGCCGGCCGATATAGAAACCCTGCACCTTTTCCACTCCCAGCCGGCGCAGTTCTTCCAACTCTGTTTCGGTTTCCACACCCTCGGCGACCACGGAGGTGCCGGTGACTTCCGCGAACTTGATCAACGCCGCGGCCAGTGCCCGGCGTGCGGTGTCGGCGTGAATATTACGGATCAGGCTGATATCCAATTTGATGATGTCGGCGTTCAGCTCAAGGATATGCTGAAAGCTGGCGTAACCGGCCCCCGCGTCGTCCACGGCGATGCGAATACCCTGTTTTCGCATCGGCGACAGGGCTTCCAGAAAGGCGCCGTAATCCGCGATGCGCGCGTGTTCGGTGATTTCCAGTACCACGCTGTGCGCCGGGCAGTCGGCCAGTAGCCCCACGATCGCGCCGCTGAGCAGCGCAGCGGGGGATACATTCAGCGACAAATAGCAGTCGTTGGGAAGCGCGGGCACGCCTTTTAAGGCTTCACGCACTGCCAGCAGCTCCAGCGCCTCGCCCAGGCCGGCTCTTTCCGCTTCCTGGAACCAAAGGTGGGGCGCCTGGTACGGCTCGGTGTGGAAGCGGGCCAGGGCTTCAAACCCGACGATGCGCTGTTCGCGGACGTGGTAGATGGGCTGGTAGGCCATCTCCAAGCGCGCTTCGTCGATGAGATCGCCGACCCGCTTTTTAAGCTGGTTGCGTTTATGTTCACCGCGACGTTCCTTGTCGAGCAACTTGCCCGTGAAATCGGCGAAGGCGTGCATTATCGACAGATCGCGCTGGGTCAGGGCGGCGCCGGGTTTCTGATCGAAACAGCAAAAGGTGCCGTAGACGCTACCGTCTGGCATTCGGATCGGCACGCCGATATAGCTGCCGATGCCGAGCGACCCGGTGACAGCAAGGGCCCGGGTGGTCCGATTGGCGCTGGTGTCGGGAATGATTTCCGGTAATTCACCGGTCACGATAAGGTGGCAGTAGGTTTCTTCAAGCGGGTGGGCGTCGCCAGCCTCCAGTGGGGCGTTCTGCTGGTCCGTGTCCACATAGCGAAGACAGCGGCGGCCGCCGGCAAACTCGGAAATAAAGGCCACATCCATACCCAGATGGCACCGCAACGTGCTGAGGACATGCTGGAGGTCCTCGGCCAACGGGATCGTATCCCCGTTGGTATCGGCGAGAAGGGGCTTCGCCAGTGCGTCGTCGTCCATGAGCCCTCCCAGTGCGGCATGCCCTCTTTGAGACTATTAGCCGCTCTCAAAAAGGTCAATTCGGTGCCGCTGCCGTTTGTCCGACGAGGCGCGTGCTGAATTTGTAACAGGAGTGTGTGAGGCGCATCCGAACGGATGATCTGTGGATTCTCGGAGTTATTGCCAATGAAAAGACTTTCTATCGCGGCGACGGCGTTGCTGCTTATGGTCGGGTGTGGACAGCGGGAAGAATCGCTGGTGATCACCGGCTCCAGCACCATCGCGCCTCTGATGACCGAGTTAGCCGAGCGTTACGAAGAAAAAACGGGTGTTCAGGTGGATGTTCAGAGTGGTGGGTCCGGGCGCGGTATCAGCGATACGCGTCAGGGGCTGGCGGATCTTGGCATGGTCAGCCGCGCTCTAAAACCGGAAGAGAGGGATCTCACCGCGCATCTGATCGGCCGCGATGGTATTGCCATGATTGTTAACTCCGCGAACCCGGTGATCGCGCTCAGTGATTCCCAGATCGTTGCCATATATACCGGAGAACAGGAGAACTGGTCTTCACCGGGAGGAAACGGCGCTGCTATTAACGTGGTACACAAGGCGGCTGGCCGCTCTACCCAGGAGCTGTTCCTTGAACACTTTGGCTTGAGTAATGATCAGGTAAAGCCGGATATGGTGATTGGTGAAAACCAGCAGGGCATCAAGGCGGTGGCTGGCGATGAGAATGCCATCGGTTATGTGTCCATTGGCACGGCGATCTATGAGGCCGATGCGGGGGCGCCGCTGCGGCTGCTGCCTCTGTCGGGCGTGCCGGCCACCCTAGAGAGCGTGGATCAGGGCCGTTACCCACTCAGCCGCGAGCTGAATCTGGTCAGCCAGGGTGAGTTGTCGGAGACGGCCCGTCAGCTGCTGGACTTTATGACTGATCCAGCCCGAGCCGAGATCTACCATGATTACTATTTCCTCCCGGTTTCACGCTGATTCGCTGTTGACCTGGCTGCTGCGCCTTACCGGGGCGGCAGCGGTGCTGGTGCTGGGTGGCATTATCGCGGTGCTGCTGATCCAGTCGGCGCCTTTTTTGCTGGAGCATGGCGTGGCCCTGTGGCGTAACGATTGGCAGCCCGGCCAGGCCCGTTACGGCATGGCGGCCATGGTCGCCGGATCCATTGTGGTGAGCGTGCTGGCGCTGGTGATTGCCGGCCCGCTGGCCGTTTTCCTGGCGGCCTGGTTGCGTTACTTCGCAGCGCCGGCCCGCCGGCCGGTACTGACTCTGGTAGAGCTGATGGCGGGGATTCCCTCGGTGGTCTATGGCCTGTGGGGCCTGTTGGTGCTGGTGCCCTGGATCAACCAGTGGGCACCGCCGGGGGCCTCCTGGCTGGCCGCGTCGCTGGTGCTGGCGCTGATGATCCTGCCGCTGGCGTTGCTGGTCACCGATACCGCCCTGGGCCAGTTGCCGGGCCGTTATCTGCAGGCGGGCCAGGCCCTGTCCCTGTCCCGGGTGGGGATGCTGCGTCGGGTGCTGCTGCCGCAGGCGGGGCCGGCCATTGTCAGTGGTCTGGTGCTGCAGTTCGGTCGTGCCCTGGGGGAGACCATGGCGGTGCTGATGGTGGCGGGCAATGTGGTGCAGTGGCCCGCGTCTCTGTTCGACCCGGTGCGCACCCTGACCGCCAATATTGCGCTGGAAATGGCCTATGCCACCGGCGATCACCGGGTGGCGCTGTTCGCCAGCGGTCTGTTGCTGTTACTGGTCACGGCGGTGTTGTTGGCCCTGAGCTGGCGTCTGCGGGGGGAGCGGCATGAGGTGGTCTGATCGCCTTGCCGGCGCGATCGGCGCGCTGCTGTTGCTGGCGGTGCTGGTGCCCATGGGGTTAATGCTGTGGTCCCTGCTCGAGCAGGGCGCCGGTTTGATCTCCGTGGACTTCTTGCTCAATGACCCGCGCCAGGCGGGCCGCGCCGGCGGCATAGCCGCGCTGCTGGTCAGCACCGCCTGGATCCTGGCGGTGTGCCTGCTGGTGGCAGTGCCGGTGGGGCTGGGCTGCGCGCTCTATCTGAGCGAGCAGGTGCCGGCGGGCACCCGCCGAGCCCAGTGGCTGGGCGGGGTGTTGGATATGTTGGCGGCGGTGCCTTCCATCGTCTATGGCCTGTTCGGTTATCAGTTTTTCGCCATCAGTCTGGGGCTGGGCTTTTCCATTCTCAGTGGTGGTCTGGCGTTGGCGCTGATGGTGTTGCCGCTGATGATCCGCAGCGCCGAGCAGGCCCTGCGGGCGGTGCCGTTGTCCTACCGGCAGGCCGGCGAATCCCTTGCTATCAGCCGCTGGGGCTGGGTGCGGCGAATTCTGATACCCCAGGCAGCGCCGGGCATTGCGGTGGGGATTATTCTCAGCATTGGGCGGGCGCTGGCGGAAACCGCGGTGCTGCTGTTCACCGCCGGCTATGTGCTAAGGCAGCCGGATTCGCTGTTCGATTCCGGGCGCGCCCTCAGCGTGCACATCTATGATCTGGCCATGAATGTGCCCGGCGGCATGCCCCGGGCTGCGGCCACCGGCCTGGTACTGGTGGCCATGCTGATAATACTGAATCTGCTGGTGCGGCGTTTGCTGCGCCCCGCGCAAGGAGCCTGACGATGACCTCCCCCACCCTGGAACTGCAGCAGGTGTCGGTGTATTACGGCAAACAGGCCGCCATTGAGCAGGCCAGCCTGAGTGTGCGTGCCGGTGAACTGATGGCGCTTGTGGGCCCCAGCGGCTGTGGCAAAAGCAGCCTGTTGGCAAGCATCAATCGCATGACCGATGGCATACCGGGGTGTAGCGTTAGGGGTGCCGTCTTGCTCGGCGGCGAGCCCCTTGTGTCCAATCTTGATGCGACGGCTCTGCGCCGCCGGATCGGCATGGTTTTCCAACAGCCCAACCCCTTTCCGTTATCGATTCTCGACAACCTGCGTTTCCCTTTGGCCGAACACGGAGTGCCGCGTCGTGAACGCGACGTTCGTGCCGAACAAGCGCTACGAGCCGTGGGCCTGTGGGAGGAAGTAAGAGGCCGGCTATCGCAGTCCGCGTTGGGGTTGTCCGGGGGACAGCAACAGCGTCTGTGTATCGCCCGTGCGTTGGTATTGAAACCGCAGGTGCTCTTGCTCGACGAGCCCTGCTCGGCCCTCGACCCGGTGTCTTCCAAGGTGGTTGAAGAGCTGATCGTATCGCTGAAAGGTCACTACACACTGCTGATGGTCACCCACAACCTGGCTCAGGCCCGGCGCATTGCCGACAGCGTAACGGTTTGCTGGGTTCAGGAGGGCTGTGGCTGCGTGGTGGAGTCCAACGACTGTCGTCAAGTCTTCGAGCAACCCAGCCATCCTATTACGGCCGCGTACTGCGCCGGAGAAGCCGGCTAGTGTGTTTTATGGGTTGGTGGCGACCGGGCGACGCCCGGCGCCGGTCGGGCTCACTGACGGAAACGTCGAGCGATCCAGTAGTCCACGCTCAAGAAGCGCCCCGCGCCCTGGAAGAACAACACCAGTAGCAGGATGAAATAGGTGGCGGCGAACTCGATGCCATTGTTATTTTCCTTTATGGATGCTCAGGAAGTTGTCGTGGTCACGCATAAGGTAAAGCGCGATACAGGCAGCCAGCATTGGCCAGGCCGCAAAAAACAGAAGGTTGTCGAACGGGTCCAGGTACTGCCGCCAGGAGGACAGTGTGGAAACGGTATGCATGGCGAGAACCAGGCCATAGCTCAAGCGAGGTAGCGCGCCTAAAACAAAGGCAATAACGATGATCATCTGGAGTGCGGCCACGGCCGTTAACAGGCCGGTTCCCAGGCCTTCGATGCCATAAAAGTTCGAAAATATCTTGCCGGCATGGCCGGGGTTAAGAAATTTGTCCAAAGTCCACATGAACATCACTACAAAGATTCCCAGTCTCAGTAGAAGCAATGATGCGCCAAGCTTTTTCTCCATGATCGACTCCATTGTCTCAGTTGTACCTGATTGGTTTGGATGCACGATAGAGGCCCTCGTTACACCGTTTCTCTTTATTTGCGTATTTGAGTTTGTCTCGGCGAAAGATGTAACGAAGCGGTTTCTATTTCATCCAAAGGTTGGATTTGGCAATACCCAAAAAGGAGTTGGATTATGAAAATATTAACTTTAACACTCAGTATGATCTCTGCGCTCTCTATCTCCGGTGCGGTTGCTGCGAGCGGCAACATTTCCGGCGATGCCGAGATAAACCGCCTTACCGTGAACGGCGCTGCCAGCCCATCATCGTCGTCCCTGGTGCTTTACCGGGACAAGTCCACGGCGGAGATGTGCTATCAGTTGCTTGACGAAGCGGTGGTCGATGGGCAGCGCGTTTCCAGGCCGGTGGAGCAGGGCACCTGGGACGTCAGCAGGATCGCTTTCGATGGCGAGGACACTCTGTATATCCTTTCTCCGGATGATGGCGCCCCGGCACGCTATGCTTTGCGGAGCTCAGCGGATTCTCTGCAGTTTCTTAGCCAGTAGTCCGGTGGCCCGGTCTCGTAAACCTCGAGCGGTCTTGGTGCGTCAACGCCAAGGCCGCTTTTTTCAAGCCAGGCCTCACCTCCATGACTCAAAAAAATGCCCCGCAAAATGGCGAAAGCGGGGCAATAAGGGGGATTGAATTCCGGTTCGATCAGCGGTTTCTTTTCCAGGCAAACTTTTCAAAGGGTTTGTCGACCGGCGTTTCAGCGATGTGGTTGGTGTAGTTGCTCATGACCTTTTGAGCCAGCCCCATAATGATCTCCAGTATATGACGCTGCTGATAACCGGCATCCAAGAATGCGTTTACATCGTCTTCGCTCAAGTTTCCATGCTGGCGCATCACTTTGAGCGTGAAGGTGCGAAGCGCTTCCAGCTTGTCATCGGGCAGATCGGTTTCATCGCGCAGCGCATCGATGATGTCATCGGACACCTTCATCGATTTGGCGATACCGGTATGGGCCGGGACGCAGTAGTGGCATTCGTTCTCCACGTTGATCGTCTGCCAGACCACGGTGATTTCGTCGGCGTTGA
>JBFJUC010000121.1:0-7624 GCA_041624875.1 Alcanivorax sp. | reverse complement strand
TGCTGGCGGTGGTGCACGGTCACGCCGGCCTGAAAAGCAAGGATACCCTGCAGCCGATCCTGGACGCCCCGGACCGGGACCCGCTACTGGGCTGGCTGCAAAGCCAGCCGCTACTGGTCGATGTGCCCGGGTTCAAAGCGGTGATGACCCACGCCGGGCTGCCGCCGCTGTGGCGGCTGGACGAGGCGCGCGCCCGGGCCCTGGAAGTGGAAACGGTGCTGGCCTCCCCGGCCAAGGCGGAAGCGTTTTTCGCCAACATGTACGGCAACACCCCCGCCGGCTGGCACGACGGCCTGGAAGGCACGGACCGCTGGCGGGTAATCACCAACTATTTCACCCGCATGCGCTTCGTCAATGACGCCGGCGAGCTGGACCTGGGCAGCAAGGGCGAGCCGGCCCGACCGCCGGCGGGCTTCATGCCTTGGTTTGAACACCCACAGCGCCGCGAACGCGACATCCGAGTGCTGTTCGGCCACTGGGCGGCCCTCGAGGGCCGCACCGGCACCGCCGGAGTGGAAGCCCTGGACACCGGCTGTGTCTGGGGCGGTTGCCTGACCGCCCTGCGCCTGGAAGACGGCCGCCGCTTTCAGTGCGCCTGCCACTGACCGCGCCCAGCGACGCCGTCTTCGCGCGTTGTTAACGCGCTCCCACGATCTGTTTATTTATAAAAAAATCCCGCCAAAAAAACATTTTTGTTTTTGACTTGGCTTTCGTTTTAGCGCCATGCTAAAACCGAAGTGATTCGATTCCGCCCGCTTAAGTCGCCGGCGCCAGCCCGCCGGCCAGGAGCGTCCGAATGCGTCAGGCGTGGACCCTTAGCCTCCTTTTTCGTGCCGCTGATCGGCACCAGGGCCCGCTTTATCCTTTTCCCCGTCGTTCCCAGTCCGGTTGGAACGAAACTCGCATGGTTTTCCCCGTCACACCGATAATGGGTGCCCGCAGACGCGGCGCGCCGCCAGGAGGGAGTAAAGCATGAGTATTCTCCGTCATTACCAGGCCCGTTTCGAAGCAGGACAAGAAGACGAAATGTCCCTGGAGGAATACCTCGCCCTGTGCAAAAGCGACCCCGGCGTTTACGCCTCCGCCCCGGAGCGCATGCTGATGGCGATCGGCGAGCCGGAACTGGTGGACACCTCCAAGGACCCTCGTCTTTCGCGGATTTTTTCCAACAAAATGATCCGCCGCTATCCAGCCTTCGACGAGTTCTACGGGCTGGAAGACGTGATCGAAAACATCGTCAGTTACTTCCGCCACGCGGCCCAGGGCCTGGAAGAAAAGAAACAAATTCTCTACCTGCTGGGGCCCGTCGGCGGCGGCAAGTCGTCACTGGCGGAGAAGCTCAAGGCGCTGATGCAGAAGGTGCCGTTCTACGCGATCAAGGATTCGCCGGTGAACGAGTCACCGCTGTGCCTGTTCGACGCGGAAGAAGACGGCCCGATTCTGGAAGAGGAGTACGGCATCCCGCGCCGTTATGTGCGCACCATCATGTCGCCCTGGGCGGTGAAACGCCTGAAGGACTACGGCGGCGACTTGAGCCAGTTCCGCGTGGTACGGCGCTACCCGTCGATCCTCGATCAGGTGGCGGTGGCCAAGACCGAGCCCGGCGACGAAAACAACCAGGACATCTCGTCCCTGGTGGGCAAGGTGGACATCCGCAAGCTGGAGGAATTCGCCCAGGAAGATCCGGACGCCTACAGCTTTTCCGGCGGCCTGTGCCGGGCCAACCAGGGCCTGCTTGAATTCGTGGAAATGTTCAAAGCACCGATCAAAGTGCTGCACCCGCTGCTCACCGCCACCCAGGAAGGCAACTACAACGGTACCGAGCACATGGGCGCGATTCCGTTCGACGGCATCGTGCTGGCGCACTCCAACGAAGCCGAGTGGCAGACGTTTCGCCATAACAAGAATAACGAAGCCTTTATCGACAGGGTCTTTATCGTCAAGGTGCCCTACTGCCTGAGAGTCACCGAGGAACAGCAGATCTACGACAAGCTGCTGCGCAATTCCAGCCTGCGCGAGGCGCATTGCGCGCCGGACACGCTGCGCATGCTGGCGCAATTCTCCGTACTCACGCGTCTCAAGGAACCGGAGAATTCCAGCATCTACTCCAAAATGCGGGTCTACGACGGTGAAAACCTCAAGGACGTGGATCCGCGCGCCAAATCCATGCAGGAGTACCGGGATATGGCCGGCGTGGATGAGGGCATGGACGGCCTGTCGACCCGCTTCGCCTTCAAGATTCTATCCAAGGTGTTCAATTTCGATCACTCAGAGGTGGCGGCCAACCCGGTGCATTTGATGCATGTTCTCGAACAGCGCATCGAACAGGAACAATTCCCCCAGGAGCTGCAGGAGCAGTACCGCCGCTTCATCAAGGAATTTCTGGTACCGCATTACGTGGAATTTATCGGCAAGGAAATCCAGACCGCTTATTTGGAATCCTACTCCGAGTACGGCCAGAACATTTTCGACCGCTACGTAATGTACGCGGATTTCTGGATACAGGATCAGGAGTTCCGAGATCCGGACACCGGCGAGATTTTTGACCGCCAGTCTCTCAACGAAGAGCTGGAAAAGATCGAAAAGCCCGCGGGCATCTCCAACCCCAAGGACTTCCGCAACGAGGTAGTCAACTTCGTGTTGCGGGCCCGCGCCAACAACAGTGGCCGCAACCCGAGCTGGATGAGCTATCAGAAGCTGCGCGACGTGATCGAGAAGAAAATGTTCTCCAACACGGAAGAACTGCTGCCGGTGATCTCGTTTAACCCCAAGGGCAGCGAGGACGACCGCCGCAAACACGACAATTTCGTCAAACGGATGATGGATCGGGGGTATACCGAGAAGCAGGTGCGGTTGTTGTCGGAGTGGTATTTGCGGGTTCGGAAGGCGCAGTGAGAGACCAGTTGATAGTTGACAGTTGATAGCGCGCGGGCAAGGTCGGATTGGGCGGCGGGGCCGTGCCCGCGGATGAAGGCACGGTGTCCGGGTCGAGCGCGGTGTGTGTCAGGAGTGGAGAGCGGTATGAGTTATATCATTGACCGGCGTCTCAACGGGAAGAACAAGAGTACGGTGAACCGGCAACGCTTTCTGGAGCGTTATCGGCGCCACATTCGCGACGCGGTGAACGACGCGGTGGGCCGGCGTTCGATCACCGATATGGAGCAAGGGGAGCGCATCAGCATTCCCGAAAAGGACCTCTCCGAACCACGCTTTCATCACGGTTCCGGCGGGCGGCGTAATGTGGTGCACCCGGGCAACCGGGAGTTCCAGGCCGGCGACCGGGTCAAGAAGCCCTCCGGCGGCGAAGGCGGCGCCGGCGGTCGGGACGCCAGCGATTCCGGCGAGGGCGCCGACGAGTTCGCGTTCGAAATCGACCAGCGTGAGTTTCTCAACTTTCTGTTCGAGGACCTGGAGCTGCCCAACCTGATCAAGCGGCATCTGGAAGGCAGCCGCTCATTCCATCGCCGCCACGGCGGCATTGTCAGCCACGGCCTGCCGGCGAAGATCAACATCGTGCGCTCCATGCGCCAGGCGTCCATGCGCCGGCGCGCGCTCACCGCCGCCAGCCGGCGCCGGCTGCGCCTGCTTGAAGAACAGCGTGACGCGCTGCTGGAGCAGGACCAGTCGCCAGAGCGCAACGAACGCGTCAACGAACTGGACCACCAGATTGACCGGGTGCGCCGCCGCATTGAGCGCATTCCGTTTCTGGATGAGGTGGACCTGCGCTTCAACCACCACGTCAAGGTTCCAGTGCCGGTGAGCCGCGCGGTGATGTTCTGCATCATGGATGTGTCCGGCTCCATGAACCAAGACATGAAAGACCTGGCGAAGCGCTTCTTCCTGCTGCTCTATCTGTTTCTGCAGCGCAACTACGAACACACCGAGGTGGTGTTTATCCGCCACCACACGAGCGCCAAGGAAGTCAGCGAGGAAGAATTCTTCTACTCCCGGGAAACCGGCGGCACCATCGTGTCGAGTGCGCTGAAGCTGACGCTGGATACCATCAAGGCACGCTACCCAGTGGACGAGTGGAACCTGTACGGCGCCCAAGCCTCGGACGGCGACAACTGGAACGACGACTCGCCGGGCTGCGCCGCGTTGCTTGAGAAGGAGCTGCTGCCGCGCATGCAACACTTCTCCTACGTGGAGGTGATGCCGCGCAGCCACCAGGCGCTCTGGGAGCATTACCAGAGCGTGCAGGAGCGCCGTGGCGACGTGTTCTCCATGGCCCAGATCGACGACCCGGGCGATATCTACCCGGTATTCCGGCGCCTGTTCAAGAAGCGCATGGAGGTGGCATGACCGTGGCCAACAGCACTCTGATCTCCAGCGGTTCCGATTGGGACTTCGACACCCTGGCCGAGTACGACCGCGCGATCGCCGATCTGGCTCACGGGAAGTTCGGACTCGACACCTACCCCAACCAGATCGAAGTGATTTCCTCGGAACAAATGATGGATGCCTATTCCTCGGTGGGTATGCCGGTGGGCTACAACCACTGGTCGTTCGGCAAACAGTTCGTGGAGGTGGAAAGCCGTTACCGGCGCGGCCAGATGGGCCTCGCCTATGAAATCGTGATCAATTCCAATCCCTGCATCGCCTACCTGATGGAAGAGAACACCATCACCATGCAGGCGCTGGTGATCGCCCACGCCGGCTACGGGCACAATTCCTTCTTCAAGGGCAACTACCTGTTTAAAACCTGGACGGACGCCTCGGCGATCATTGATTACCTGGTGTTCGCCCGCCATTACCTGGCCGAGTGCGAACAACGTCACGGGGTCACCGCGGTGGAAGAAACCCTGGATTCCTGCCACGCGCTAATGAACTACGGCGTAGACCGCTACAAACGGCCAACGCCGATTTCCGCCCACGAGGAAAAGCGTCGCCAGCGCGACCGGGAAGAGACCCTGCAACGGCAGGTCTCGGAATTGTGGAAGACCTTTCCCGACATGCAGCCGATGGTGCAACGCCGCGAACCCAGCCGGCGCTTCCCCTCCGAGCCCCAGGAAAACCTGCTCTATTTCCTGGAAAAGAACGCGCCATTGCTGGAACCGTGGCAACGGGAAGTGATCCGCATCGTGCGCAAGATGGCCCAGTACTTCTATCCCCAGCGCCAGACGCAGGTGATGAACGAGGGCTGGGCGACGTTCTGGCACTACACCCTGCTCAATGAGCTCTACGATCAGGGGCGCGTGGACGACGGCTTCATGCTCGAATTCCTGCAGAATCACAGCCAGGTGATTTACCAGCCGCCGTTCGATTCACCCTACTATTCCGGCATCAACCCCTACGCCCTGGGGTTCGCCATGTTTCAGGATATCCGCCGCATCTGCGAGGCACCCACCGACGAGGACCGCCAGTGGTTCCCGGACATCGCCGGCAGCGACTGGCTGGCAACGCTCAAGTTCGCCATGGAAAGCTTCAAGGACGAAAGCTTCATCCAGCAGTTCCTGTCGCCGCGCCTGATCCGCGAATTCAAGTTGTTCAGCCTGATGGACGATTCCGAGCGCGACTACATCGAAATCAACGCCATCCACAACGAGCCCGGCTACCAGGCGATCCGCAACCGGCTGTCCGAGCAGTACAACCTGAGCATCCAGGAACCCAACATCCAGGTGTACTCGGCGGACGTGCGCGGCGACCGCTCCCTGACCCTGCAGCACCTGCGCCAGCACCACCGGCCCTTGGACGCGGACACCGCCCAGGAGGTGCTGCGCCACCTGCACCGGCTGTGGGGCTTTGAGGTGCACCTGGAGAGCGTCGACAACGGCAGCGTGGTGGAACGGCTGTCGATCCCTTCACATGGCCTTGATTGATAAACGTTCTCATTAATGTTTATATCCGGCGCAACCTTATTCGTTCATTCGCCGGAGACCCCTTCATGCGCCGACTCAGTGTCCTCTTCCCGTTAATGGCCGCCCTGGTAGTGACCGGATGCAGCTCACAAAGCGAAGAGGTGAACGTCTACTCCGCCCGCAAGGAAGCACTGATCAAGCCCTTGCTGGACCGCTTCACCTCGGAAACCGGCGTCACCGTCAACCTGATCACCGGCAGTGCCGACGCCCTGGTGGAACGCATGAAGGCCGAAGGCGAACACAGCCCCGCCGACGTCTTGATCACCACCGACGCCGGCCGTCTGTACCGCGCCCAGCAGGAAGGCCAGCTGGCCACCACGGACAGCGACACCCTCGCCGAACAGGTGCCGGCGGCCCTGCGCGACCCCGCCGGCCACTGGTACGGCCTGTCGGTGCGCGCCCGGGTGGTGGTCTACGCCCCGGACCGGGTGGACCCGTCAAAGCTGTCCACCTACGAAGCCCTGGCCGACGAGCAGTGGGACGACCGCATCTGCATCCGCTCCTCGGACAACATCTACAACCAGTCCCTCACCGCCAGCCTGATCGCGCACAACGGCGAAGCGGACACCGAGCAATGGGCCGAGGGCCTGGTAGCCAACATGGCCCGCGATCCGGTGGGCGGCGACCGCGACCAGATCAAGGCGCTGGCCGCCGGCGAGTGCGACCTGGCGGTGGTCAACACCTACTACCTGGGCATGATGCAAGGCGGCGACGACGCCGACAGCCGCGACATCGCCAACCAGGTGGCGGTGTTCTGGCCCAACCAGGACGGCCGCGGCGCCCACATCAACATTTCCGGCGCCGGCGTGGCCGCCAACGCGCCCAACCCGGACAACGCCGTGCGTTTGATCGAGTTCCTGGTCAACGACGAGTCCCAGCAGTGGTACGCCGAGACCAACTACGAGTACCCGGTGCGCGCCGATGTGCCGGTGAGCAACCTGCTGCAGGAATGGGGCGCGTTCAAGCAGGACGGCCTGCCGCTGGTCAAGCTGGGGGAACTGAACGCCGACGCGGTCAAGGTGATGGACCGCGCCGGCTGGAAATAACCGATCCGAACAGGCAAGGCGGCGGCGGATCGGTATAATCCGGCCATGTTTTCGTCGCCCGCCTTGCGCTCCCTGTTTCTGCTGCTGCTGGCCCTGGCCCTGGCCACACCGGTATTGGTGGTGGCCGGCAGCTGGCTGGCCGGTGCCTCACCCAACTGGGAACACCTGAGCAGCACGGTATTGCCGTCCTACCTGCGCCACTCTTTGTTCCTGGCCCTGTTCACCGGCACCGGCACGCTGCTGATCGGTGTATCCGCCGCCTGGGCGGTGGCCCGCTTCCGCTTCCCCGGACGCCGGGTGCTGGAATGGGCCCTGCTGCTGCCGCTGGCCTGCCCGGCCTATCTGATCGCCTACACCTGGACCGGCATGCTGGCCAGCGAGGGCGCCCTGCAGCAGGCTCTGCCGCTGCCCCTGCCCGATATCCGCAGCCCCGCCGGCGCCGGCCTGATGCTGACGCTGGTGCTCTACCCCTATGTCTACCTGATGACCCGCGCCGCCTTCGTCAGCCAGTCCGCGGTGGCGCTGGAAGTGGCGCGCACCCTGGGCGCCGGACCCTGGCGGCGGTTCTTCCGGGTGGCGCTGCCACTGGCGCGCCCGGCCATCATCGCCGGGCTGGCGCTGGTGCTGATGGAAACCCTGGCGGACTACGGCACCGTGGCCTACTTCGGCGTGCCCACCCTGAGCACCGGCATCTACCGCACCTGGTTCGGCCTGGGCGAC
>JBFJUC010000120.1:0-7643 GCA_041624875.1 Alcanivorax sp. | reverse complement strand
CGTTTGCAGCGCGCCAGGCCGCGTAGTGTGAGGAGCCCGCCCAGCCATGTCCAACGGACCGTCCCGCGCCGCCGAGGCCGATTTCACGCCGATCACCCCGGCCCGTCTGCAGTGGCAGGACCACACCCCGGTGGCCACCGATTTCGACGACCCCTACTTCTCGCGCCACGACGGCCGCGCCGAGAGCCTGTACGTATTCCTCGACGGCAATCAACTGGACCAGCGCTTCGCCGCCCTCGCCGACGGCGACCGCTTCGTGATCGGCGAGACCGGCTTCGGCACCGGCCTCAACATGCTGCTGGCCACGCAGCGTTTTCTGGCGCTGGCGCCGGCCGGCGCCAGCCTGGAACTGTGGTCCGTGGAAAAGCATCCACTGGCCCGCGACGACCTGGCCCGCGCCCTCGCCCAATGGCCCGATCTGGCTGAGCCCGCCCGCGCGCTACTGGACCAGTATCCACCGGCCAGCCCCGGCTACCACCGGCTGCAACTGGCGGACAACATTACCCTCACACTGATGCTCGGCGACGCGGAAGCCCTGTGGCGGCAGTGCCCCGCCAACGTGGACGCCTGGTTCCTGGACGGCTTCGCCCCCGCCCGCAACCCGGACATGTGGCGCCCGGACCTGTTCACCGCCCTGGCCGCCCACAGCCGCCCCGGCGCCACCCTGGCCACCTTCACCGCCGCCGGCTTCGTGCGCCGGGGCCTGATCGACGCGGGCTTCGCGATGCAGCGCCGCGACGGCTTCGGCGGCAAGCGCCACATGCTGGCCGGCCAGTTCGGTGAGCAACCCTGGCAGCCGGCGCGCGCGCGACGCGGCCACGCCGTGGTGGCCGGCGCCGGCCTGGCCGGAGCCACCACCGCTCGCGCCTTGGCGGAACGGGGCTGGCGGGTCACCGTGCTGGACCCGGCCGGCGTGGCCGCCGGCGCCTCCGGCAACCGCGCCGGGGTGGTCTACAGCACGCCCAGCGCCCACCTCACCGAACAGAACCGCTTCTATCAGCTGAGCTATGTGCACGCCCTGCGCTGGCTGCAACGCCACCGCTTCCCCGGGCCGGACCAGGGCCGCCTGAACGGCGTGCCCCAGCACTTCGTCGACGACAAACAGGCCGACAAAATCCGCGCCGCCCGCGACAGCGGCGCCTGGCCGGAAACATTGCTCAAGCCGCTGGGGGAACACGCCATGGAACTGGTGGGCGGCGGCTACCTGTCGCCACCGGCCTGGTGCCGGCAACTGCTGGACCACCCGGCCATCGAACTGCGGGCCGCCGCCGTGAATGACCTACAACCCGCCACTGATGGGCAGCCGGTGCGGGTGCACTTGAGCAACAACGAGGACCTTCAGGCGGACGCCCTGATCCTGGCCACCGCCGGCGCGGCCCGCGATCTGGCCGGCCTGGCGTGGCTGCCGCTGAAAACCATCCGCGGCCAGGTCAGCTACTGCCGCGCCACCGCCGCCAGCGCCACCTGGCCGCAAGCGCAATGCCACGGCGGCTACCTGACCCCGCCGCTGGAGGGCGTGCACTGCGTGGGCGCCACCTTCGACCTGCACCACCTGGACCCGGCGCCCCGTGATAGCGACGACGAGGCCAACCTGGCGCAACTGCGCCAGCACCTGCCCGAGCAATGGCAAGAACTGGGCGGCGACGCCATCGAGGTGGTGGACCGACGCGTGGCGATGCGCTGCCAGAGCCTGGACTTCCTGCCCCTGGTGGGGGCCCTGCCGGACGCCACGGCCAACCCGCACGCCGCCCTGCCCGGCCTATACTTGAACATCGCCCACGGCAGCCGGGGTATCACCGGCACGCCGCTGTGCGCCGACCTGCTCGCCGACCTGCTCAGCCAGCGCGCGCCGCCGGCGGACCGGGCGCTGATCGCCGCCCTGGCGCCGGAGCGCTTCATCCTCCGAAAACGCAAAAAACAACCCGATTGGAGTCCCTTATGTTCCTGACCACCGCCCTGTACGCGGCGCTTGCCGCCCTGATTATTCTCGCCCTGGCCGCCAACGTGGTGCGCCTGCGGCTGCGCCACGGGGTATCGCTGGGCGACGGCGGCCGCGGCGAACTCAACCGCGCCATCCGCGCCCACGGCAACGCGGTGGAATACACCCCGGTGATCCTGATCCTGATGGCGCTGCTGGAAGGCAACAACGGCAACCCCCTGGCGCTGCACCTCTACGGCTGCCTGCTGGTGGGCGGCCGGCTTGCCCACGCCTGGGGCCTGATGGGCGGCCCGGTGCGAGCGAGGCAGTTGGGGATCGTCGCCAATTGGGTCGCGCTGCTGGCGGGCGCGGTGCACTTGCTGGTGGTCGTGCTCACCTGACCGGCGCCTCTGGGATCCTGCCGGGAGCTTCGCTCCCTTTCGCGGGCGGGGCCCGCTCCCACAACAGAGCGCCCAGCCACAAGGATTACGAGCGGTCGAGCTCGTCGAGCTGCTCGCGGGTGAAGATGGAGATGGTTTCGGTGGCGTCATCGAATACCACCGAGGCCTGGCCGCGCCGCAATTGCTCGCGCACCTGCGCCACCTTGGTGTTGGTGCCGATTTCCTGCTCGCCGTAATCGGTGCCGTCACGGGTGACGAACTCCTCGATCAGGTTATCCAGGGTCTCCGGGGGAATCTCTTGCCAGGGAACAATCATAAAAGACAGTTAATAGTTAACAGTGAATAGTTAATAGCGAAACAATGCGTATTGTCCGCGCACCAAGCCTCACTGCAAAGGTGTTTTAACTATTCACTGTTAACTGTTAACTATTAACTATCAACTAAACCATGGTGCCTTCCCGGGACCATTCGCAGCGTACCCGCAGGGGCTCGTCGGAGGGCTCATGGTAGTCGTCGGCGCTGTCCCACATAAAGGTGTGGAAGCCGGCGAAATCGGTTTCCAGGTGCACTACCGCCCCCACCCAGTACATTTGTTTGAGCAGGCGTTCGAACTTGGCGATCCAGTGCTCCCACTCGTACTCCACCGCCCGGTAGGACATGCCGAAGTGGATCACCTGGGTCTGGTAGCTGCCGCCGGAGGCCGGGTCGCCGGAGATCGCGAACATGTCCTGGCTGAGGAACGGCCACTGATCGGATTCCGGCAGGGTGCGGATCGCGCGGCGGTTGTGGAAGCAGCTGGCCTGGCGCTGCTGCCGGTCACCGAACGGCAGGTGCTTGATGCACCCGTAGACGATCGATTCGTTGTCCAATTCAAACCTCGTTGCAAAGATAACGCCCGTTAGCGTCCGCAGCGTTCCATCTGCACCGCGTAGCGGGTGGCCATGTCCTGGGCGCGCTGCGCCGAGCGTTTCATATAGGGGCGGCTTTTCCAGGTGCCGCGGGCGTAGCCGCCGTGGCCGGCGTAGTACGCCAGGTAAAGGTGGTAGGCGTCGTTGCGCGCGATGCCGTTACGCACATGGCTCTGGTAATGATACCAGCCGACGAAGTGCACCGCGTCGCCGAAGTCGTCCCGGTCGGCGCCGCCGTGACCGGTTTCACGGCGGTACCAGTCCCACGTACCGTCAAGGGCCTGGGGGTAGCCGTAGGCGCTGGAGGGGCGCTTCCAGGGAATAAAGCCCAGCAGCTTGGTGCGCGGCGGGCGGGCGTCGGCCTGGAAACCGGATTCCTTGTAGATGGTGGCCATCAGAATCGCCACCGGCACGCCGAACTCTTTCTCGCTGCGCTTGGCGGCCTTGTACCAGTTGTTGAACCAGCCGCCTTTTTGGTCGAACACCGCGCAAACGTCATCGATGTGGGTGGGCGTGGAGGCGCAGCCCCCCAATGCCAGAATCAAAGCCAGAACTGCGGCACGCATGGGCGACCTCGGGGTTTGGGTTTGGGTCATGGTAGCGGGTTACCGCGACGCTGCAAGCCTGTAGGTCGGGTTAGCGCAGCGTAACCCGACAAAGGGCGCTCGCGGCTCGCAACCGACATGTCGGGTTACGGCCTTCGGCCTAACCCGACCTACAGAGGGCGCTCAGTCCTGGATATCGATGCCATGGCCGGCGAGGAAATCGATAAATTCCTCCTCATCGATCACGTCGACGTCGAGGCTGCGGGCCTTGTCGAGCTTGGAGCCGGCGGACTCGCCGGCCACCACCCGGGCGGTCTTGCCGGAGACGCTGCCGGACACCTTGGCGCCGAGCGCTTCCAGGTGCTGCTTGGCCTGGTCGCGGGTGAGGCGCGCGAGGGTGCCGGTGAGCACCCAGGTCTGGCCTTCCAGCGGGCGCTGGTCGGCGGCGCCGGCGGGGGCTTTGGCGGCCAGCGCGTCGGCGTAGGCCTGTGCTTTCTGTAACTCGGTGCGCCAGCCGTCCGCTTTCAGGCCCTCGGCCAGCTTCTCCAGGGTGCCCGCTTTCACACCGCTGTCGTCCTCGCCGTCGTCCACCGCCTTGAGCAGCGCGTCCAGATGTCGGTAGTGGCGGCCCAGGGTTTCCAGCGTCTTGGTGCCCACGCCGCCGAGCGGCATGCCCAGTGTCTTGGCGCTGCTCAGGAAGTTGGCCAGGGTCAGGGTATCCACGAAGCGCCGGGACGGCGCGTCGTTGGATCGCGGCGTCACACCGGCGGCGAGCAGCCCGTCGATCACCTTCTCGTTGTGTTCCTCGGCGAAGAAGGCGGCGATCGCCTTGGCCACTTCGCTGCCCACGTCGGGCACCTGCAGAAACAGCAGCAGCGGCGCCCGGCGAATGCTTTCCAGGTCGCCGAACGCTTCCGCCAGCGCCTTGGCGGTTTCCTCGCCGATCTGCAGAATGCCGAGTGCGAACAGGAACCGGCTCAGCGGCATGTCCTTGGAGGCGTCCAGGGCCTCAATCAGATTGGCGGCGGATTTCTCGCCCATGCGCTCCAGGCCGGCGATGTCCTCGGCCTTGAGGCGATAGAGGTCGGCGACGTTGCTAACCAGCCCCTGGTCCACCAGCAAATCCACCCGTTTGATGCTCAGGCCATCGATATCCATGGCGCGCCGCGAGGCGAAATGTTTGATCGCCTCGCGCTGTTGGGCGCCGCAGATCAGGCCGCCGGTGCAGCGCGCCACCACGCCATCGTCGGCGCGCAGGATTTCGCTACCGCACACCGGGCACTCGATGGGCAGATTAATTTCCCCGGCATCCTTCGGGCGCCGCTCGGGGACCGTGCGCACCACCTTGGGAATCACGTCGCCGGCGCGGTAGATCACCACGCTGTCGCCAACGCGAATGTCCAGCCGGCGGATCTCATCGATGTTATGCAGGGTGGCGTTGCTGACCGTGACGCCGCCCACCTGCACCGGCTCCAGCTTGGCCACCGGGGTCAGCGCCCCGGTGCGGCCTACCTGCCAGTCCACGTCGTTGAGCACGGTGATTTCTTCCTGAGCCGGGAATTTGTGCGCCACCGCCCAGCGCGGTGCGCGGCTGACAAAACCCAGGTCGCGCTGCCAATCCAGCCGGTCCACCTTGTAGACCACACCGTCGATGTCATAGCCCAGGTCCACGCGCCGGGCCATGATGTCTTCGTAGAAGGACAGCATGGCGTCCACGCCCTGGCAGACTTTCACTTCCTTATTGACGCGCAGGCCCCACTCGCGCACCCGGTCCAGCATGCCGGAGTGGGTGTCCGGCCAGTCCTCGCCGTCGAGCTGCGCCACCGAGTAGGCGTAGAACTCCAGCGGCCGCTGCGCGGTGATGCGCGAATCCAGCTGGCGCAGACTGCCGGCGGCGGCGTTGCGCGGATTGGCGAAGGTTTTCTGGCCGGCCTCTTCCTGGCGTTTATTGAGCTTGGCGAAGCCATCATGGGGCATCACCACCTCGCCACGCACTTCCACGCGCGCGGACGGGTTATCGCCGCGCAGCTTGAGCCGCACTGACTTAATGGTGCGCACGTTGGCGGTAATGTCCTCGCCGGTTTCACCGTCGCCCCGGGTGGCGGCGCGCACCAGCTCACCGTTTTCATAGAGCAGCGACACCGCCAGGCCGTCGAGCTTCGGCTCGGCCACATAGGACACCGGTCCGTCCACATCCAGACGCTCGCGCACGCGCTGATCGAAGTCGCGCAGTTCCTGCTCGTCGAAGGCATTGCCCAGGCTCAGCATAGGCACGTCATGGCGCACCTCGTCGAAGGCTTCCAAGGGGCGGTCGCCGACCCGCTGGGTGGGCGAGTCCTTCGTTACCAGCTCAGGATGCTCCGCTTCCAGTTCCTCCAGGCGACGAAACGCCCGGTCGTACTCCGCGTCCGGGACGGACGGGTCGTCCAGCACGTAATAGCGGTGCGACCAGTCGTTAAGCTGGTCGCGGAGCGTTTTGATCTCTTCGGCGGGGGAAGCGTCTTTCTTTGCAGTCACTGTTGCCTGGTCCGTTGGTTAAAGCTGGAATGCGCGATGGCCTCTGTGGGGGCAGACCTTGTGGGAGCGGGCCCGGCCCGCGAAAGGGCGGGAAGCGCCCGGCAGGATGCCAGAGACCTTTCTAACGACAGTACCAACAGCCTCTCTGGAATCCTGCGGGGCAACCTTTGCCGGCCGGCGTAGCCGGCCTTTCGCGGGCGGGGCCCGCTCCCACAAGCCCGCTCCCACAAAGGCCAGCTTGCCGCTTGAAGCTTGCAGCCGCCGCTAGGCCCCGTGGGAGACGCGCTGGCGGCGTTCGAATTCCTGTACGCGCTGGCGCAGGTGCTCCATGGTTTGCGGGGTGAGCACGCTGTGTTGCTCGTCCTTGAGGTCGCCGTTCATGCCTTCGGCGAGGCGGCGGCCGGCGGTAAGCATGCGCTCCAGGGAGGCGAGCGGATCGCGGGGGCCGGGCAGCTTCATGAAGAAGGTGATGCCGGCGAACGGCTCGTCTTCCATGCTATCGATGTCGAAGGTGCCCGGCTCCACCGCGTTGGCCACCGAGAATTCCAGTTGCTCGCGGCCGTCCACGTCGCGGTGGCGGTGGAAGATGTGCATGTCGCCGTAGCGCAGGCCGTTTTCCAGCAGCAGGCGCAGCATGTCCTGGCCGTCGAAGCGGTCCGGACGGCGTGCGATCAGGTGGAAGACGATCACTTCCAGCACCGGGCCCGGGTCTTTGGGTTTGGACTCCTGACGGGGCGCGGACGGGCGCGGCGCGGGCTGGCCGGCCCCGGACTGCTTGAGGCTTTCTTCGCGGCGCAGTTCTTCGCGTTGGGAACCGGCGGAAGGCTCGCGGGCCGCTTCCGGGCGGCGCGTCACCGGCCGTGCCGGCGGCTCGTCCACGTCGCCCGTGTCGGTGACGCCGGAGGCGGCCGACCCGGAGGTGGCGGCACCGGCGTTCGCGGAGCCGGCCACCGGGCTTTCCGGCGCCCCGGTATCGTCGTCGTTGTTGTCGGCGTCGAACAGGGTTTGCTGCTCGGCGCGGCGGGCCGGCGCTTCCGGCGGCGCTTCGGCGGTGTCCATCATGATCGGCGGGTCGGCGCGGTCGCCGTGGCGGTCGTCCTCGTCGACACCGTCCATATCAATACGGTCTTGTTCGTCGCGGCTGCGCACGCGCGGGCGGCCGATCAGTTCGTTGGGGTAGTCGTCGTCGCTGTCATCGTCCGCCGCCGGGCCCTTGCCGAACCGGCGGTCGATGCGCATGCGCAACCGGCCGTGGCGTTCGCGGATCATGCGCCGCACGCCATCGGCAAGAATCAGGAGGATCAGAATAACCAGAATGCCGATCAATGTTTCCAGATTCAGGCCCATGTTGCCT
>JBFJUC010000119.1:0-7710 GCA_041624875.1 Alcanivorax sp. | reverse complement strand
CACGGTCTGGGGCCAGCTCACCGTGCTGGAGCTGAAGCTGCTGATTCACCTGGCCCTGGGCCAGCACGAAGAAGCGCTGGAGCGTGTCGAAGCCTTTCTGCAGTTCAACGACAACACCGTCGAGCGCAACCTGTTCTACCGCGCCGTCAGCGCCGTGCTGGAAATCATTCTGGACGACGAGCTGGACCTGGACGACTACCTGCGCAACCTGCGCCGGATGTACGGCGAGGACACCATGAATGCCGTGGTCGGCTCGGTGGACGGCAGCGTCCGCTTCCACGGCCTGACGCCCACCAACATGCAGCTCGACGGCCTGGAGAAACACCAGCGCCTGATCGACAGCTACAAGAAGCTGCACGCCGCCCGTGCGGCCCGAGCGGAGAGATAACCATGGCAGCGCCCCTGATCCCGATTATCAAAGCCGTCGCGCCCTACGTGGCTCAGATCGCCACGGTCGCGATACCCGCCTTCACGTCGCGCAACGCCGAGACCGGCCCGGCCGACACGGTGGTGGCCCAGCAAATCCAGGAACTGCAGGAAGCCGCCACCCACAACGCGGAATCCGTGCAGGTGCTGGCGGACAAGCTGCAGCAGGCCCTGGATGGCATGGAAATGGCGGCCAGGGAATCGGAGGCCCGGTTCGCCAAATACCGACTCGCCCTTGCCGCCGCGCTGGTGGTTTCCGGCGCGTCCTTGGCGCTGAGCGCTTTCCTGCTTTTCAGCTAGGTTCCGTTAACCCGGCCAGGAGAGGATTATGGATTCCAGAACCGAACATCGCGGCGCCTGCCTTTGCGGCGCGGTCGGCGTTATCGCAAAGCCCAAGACCGATAAGGTGGTCCTCTGCCACTGCAAGATGTGCCGCCAATGGGGCGGCGGCCCCATGTTCGCCGCCGAGTGCGAGCAGGCCGTCACTTTCGAAGGCGAGGAGCACATCGCCCGGTTCCCATCGTCGGCGTTTGCCGAACGCGGTTTCTGCAAAATCTGTGGCACGCATCTTTTCTTTCGTTACATCGAAGACAACCACTACGCCCTTCCGGTCGGACTGCTGGATGACAGCGACGCCTGGACGCTTTCCGGGCAGATTTTTATCGACCGGAAACCATCGTTCTTTTCGTTCGCGGAGACAACAGAGAACCTCACCGAAGACGAAGTGTTTAACCGATAACGTCGTCAACCCGGCCCGCTGTCGGCAGGGGCCGGGCACAAGTGATTACGCCCGCGCCGGTTCCGGCGGCAGGGTGCCGCCCGGGAACGCCAGCCGCAGGTTCTTCAGCCAGGTGGTGCCGAACTGCCGCCACAGAGGCGCGGAGTTGTAGGGCAGCCCGTAGCGGTCGGCCAGCGCTTTGACGCGCGGTGCCACTTCCGGGTAACGGTTGCTGCACAGGTCCGGGAACAGATGATGTTCGATCTGGTGGCTCAGGTTGCCGGACATCACATGGAACAGCGGGCCGCCGGTGATGTTGGCGGAGCCGAGCAGCTGGCGGATATACCACTGCCCACGGGATTCGCCTTCCACCTGTTCCTCGGTGAAGTTGTAGACGTCGGCGGGAAAGTGCCCGCAGAAAATAATCACGAACGCCCAGATGTTGCGGATGATGTTGGCGACTAAGTTAGCGCCGGCCACCAGCAGGAACACGGTGAGCGGGGATTCCGGCACGAAGAAGGAAATCGGAATCGACACCAGGGCGGCGAGGCCCGGCCACATAATGTAATCCTTGCGCACCTGACCCCAGATCTTACGCCCGATGTGCTTCATCAGCGGCAGAATTTCCTTGGGCTTTTTCTTGCCTTCGCCCACGTCGATAAGCGCCTGTTCGTGCAGCGCCACACCCTCCTCGAACAGCAGCATCAGCGTCACGAAGTAGAACGGCTGCAGCAGGTAGGCCGGCTTCCAGGGCTGCAGCGGCGTCACGCGCATGATGCCGTAACCCACGTCCAGGTCTTTTTCGAGCACGTTGGTCCAGGTGTGGTGCACCACGTTGTGCGAATGCATCCAACGGTCGGAGGGGCTCATGGTGTCCCATTCCCAGGTGTTGGACTGAATCTCGGGGTCCTTCATCCAGTCCCACTGGGCGTGCAACACGTTGTGGGCAATCTCCATGTTTTCCAGGATCTTTGCCAGGCCAAGCAGGATCACACCCAGCGCCATCACGATCAGCGTGGTGCCCCAGCCGGCCAGGGCGTGGGGCCAGGCGGGCAGCAGGAACAGGCTGGCGTAGATGGTGAGCCGGCCGAACAGCGCCATGCTGCGCTGAATGCGGATCAGACGCAGGATGTAGAGCCGGTCTTTCTCGCCCCGGGATTCCAGGGTTTCGTAATAGATGGCGTCCATCTCGCGGCCGAACTCGTCGATTTGTTCTTCCGTGAGATCCACGGGTAAACCTTGTCGCTTACTCATAATGGCCTCCTAGATGTCCAGTTCGCAGTCGCCGGCGGTGGCGCACACACATACTTGCACGATGGCACCGGGCTCGTTGATGTACTCGCCGCTGCGCAGGTCGCGCACGCAGCCGGATTTCAGCGTGGTGTTGCAGGTGTGGCAGATGCCCATGCGGCAGCCGTGGGGCGGGTTGAGCCCGGCGTCCTCGGCGATGCGCAGCAGATTGGTCTGGCCGTCCGCGTCCGCGTCCACCTCGCTCTGCGCGAAGCGCACCTTGCCGCCCACCGCGTCGTCGGGGATCGGCGCCAGCTCGGCGCGGAACCGTTCGATGTGCAGGCGGTTGGACAGGCCGGCTTCCTCCCAGGTTTGCTCCAACGCGGCCAGCAGTCCCGGCGGACCACAGGCGTAGCAGTCCCGTTCGCGCCAGTCCGGGCAGATCTGCTCCAGTTTCTCGCGGCTGAAGTAGGCGGCGTTGTCGTCTTCTTTCTGCGTGTGTACTTCGTGCAGATGGTAGTGGCGGTGCTGCGCGTTCAGCTTGCGCAGCTCCTTGCCGAAAATGGTGTCGAACTCGTGCGGCGCGTAATGGATGTGCACCGTATCCGGCAGGCGCTGCTGCTCGATGAGGCTGTGCAACATGCTTCTGGCCGGCGTGATACCGCTGCCCGCGGTGATGAACAGCGGCTGAATCGGCGAGGCGTCCGGCAGGTAGAAATCGCCTTGGGGCAGGCCCACCGGGATATGGTCGCCGACCTTCAGATGGCGCACGATATGGTGCGACAAGCGCCCGCCGTCGATCTTCTTCACCGTGATGGTGAAGCGGCCGTCGTCGCGCTCCGGCGGCGAGGAAATTGTGTAGGTGCGGGTGTAGTGCCGACCGTCCACCGGGATGCCCACGCGGATGTGCTGCCCGGGGCGGTGCAGCCGCCAGTTGGCGCCGGGCTGCAGCGTGATGGTGCGGCAGTCCTTGGTTTCATCCCACACGTCCACTACCCGCGCGTGCATACGGTGGGTGGTCCACAACGGGTTCACCAGCTCCACGTAGTGCGAGGTGCGCAGCGGGTAGGCGAACATATCGCTGATCGCCGCCAGCCTGGCCAGCCAGCTTTTCCGAGGTTTGGGTTCCTGCGCCTGGGTCATTGCCTGGGCTCCTGTGCTCACTGTTATTCTGTTGTTTGTGTACAGATGTTCACGTTAACTCAGGTCGGCGTGGTTTGGGAAGAGGGCAATTTTGTGCAAATGTTGCGCAGTATTGCGAGGGGTAGGGTGAAATAGATAATGTACAGTATGTTGTACAACCTATGCCGCCGACTTATACTTGTACCACTTACTGTACATGGCGGAGGCCCCCATGAAGATTATTTCCTTTACCGAGGCGCGCAACAGCTTAAAAGCCGTGCTTGATGGCGTGACGAATGACGCGGACACCACGGTCATTACCCGCCGCGATGCGGAAGACGCGGTGGTCATGTCGCTGGACTACTACGACAGCCTGATGGAAACCGTACACCTGCTGCGTTCCCCGGCGAATGCCGAACACCTCAGCCAGTCCATCGCTCAGTACAGAGCAGGCAAGACCTCCGAGCGCGAGCTGATGGATGACTAGCCGCTTACTCTGTTGGACCGACGAAGCCTGGGCGGATTACGTCTATTGGCAGGGCCAGGACAAGAAGACGCTACGACGCATCAATAAGCTGATCGCCGACGTAAAGCGGTCCCCTTTCGAGGGCATCGGCAAGCCCGAGCCTCTGAAGGAAAATCTGGCCGGCTTCTGGTCCCGCCGGATCGACGAGACCAACCGCTTGGTCTACGCGGTAGAGGATACCGCCATTACCGTGATTTCCTGTCGTTATCACTATTGATGAAGTCTTTTATGATTCCGGGGCCGCCGCCCGTGGTGGGTGACGGCGGTCAGGCAACTTTAGCTCCTGGCCGTCACAGGCGGCAAAGCGATCCCGGATACGGCTGCCCAGGCCGGCTTCGACGGGCGATCTCAGGGCCCGGGCCAGTATCTGTCGCGCCTCTTCTTCCATCGAGCGCCCATGGCTCGCGGCCTGTAGGCGCAGGTGCTGTTTCGTGTCGTCGTCCAGATTGCGGACTATCAGGGTGCCCATGGAGTTCTCCATGCACTATGACAGCAATGCTAGCATTGGATGGCGTTGCGTTTTACTCATGACCGGCGCGATGTGACCGGTAATGCCATTACAAAAGCTACTGCGCCGCCCAGGCTGAGACATACAATCCCGCACCAAACACCGCGTGGGTGATCAGGCTCTGCACGCGTGCGGCGGTGGGGTTGGGTGTTCTGGACGCAGCGACGCCGGCACCCAGGGCGGGCTGCATCAAAAAGAAGGGCACGACTACGGTGCCGACGCCCACGGCAAGCGCCGGAGCAAGTGTGGGGTTCGCTATCCATGCCGTTCCGGACAGCATGATCAGAAGTCCGGCGAAGGCTATGCCGATGGCGTAATGCGCGGTCCAGCCGATCAAGAGTTCACCCTGTTTCGCCGGCGCGGCGGCGATGGCGTCGTGCCGGAAGCGGCCTTGCGGCATGTACGCGATCCAGCGGCCGACCAACGCGTAATCAAGGCTTTTGCCGCCGAACAGCAATTTGCGAAGCAGCCCCCACAGATCCATTATTGCGGTGGCCCCCACCCCGATAAAACAGCTAAGCGCGAACAGAGTCATGGTGTCTTCCAGTCGATGTCTTCGTTGGACGATGAAGACAGCTTGCTACTTAAAGTCGACTTGAGGTCAAGGACTATGGATATTTCCGAGGTGGTGCGCCGTTCCGGCCTGCCGGCATCCACGTTGCGTTTCTATGAACAGAAAGGGCTGATCGCCTCCGTCGGCCGGCGCGGCCTGCACCGGGTGTTCGCCGCCGGCGTGCTGGAGCAGCTTTCGTTAATCGCGCTGGGCCGTGCGGCCGGCTTCTCGCTGAATGAAATCGCCGCCATGTTCGGGATCGACGGCCGCCCCCGGATCGAGCGGCAACGCCTGGTGGAAAAAGCCGACGAGTTGGATCAATCCATCAAAAAAATGACCGCGATGCGGGACGGGCTACGCCACGCCGCGGCCTGTTCCGCACCCAGCCATCTGGAGTGCCCGAAGTTCCGGCGTTTGATGGGGCTGGCGGGCGCCGGGGTGATCGGCGAACGCCGAAACGAAAGGTCCGCGAAAAAGTAGACTTTCCGGATGTCGAAGCCGGGACATGGCGTTCTACCAGGCGCTGGGGTTCGAGAATAACCCGCCGGCCACCGCCAGCGAAGTGCTGCTGGCGCTCAGCTGCGATGACCGCGATAGGGTGGATCGGCTCAATGAAAAAGCGGACGCAAGCGGCGGCACGGCGGACATCAACGCGATCCAGGACCTGGGCTTTATGTACTCGCGCAGCCTGGCGGACCCGGACGGCCACGTCTGGGAGATGTTCTGGATGGACCCGACGGCGGTGCTGACGGACAACACCACGAGCCAGGGCTAATCCGCTCGCTCCGGCAGCGGCACCAGTACAGCGTCGCCGACGGCGAATGGTTCCCCGTTCTCATCGTCCCAGTCGCCGAGCGTCGCGCTGGCGAACACCTGCCGCTTGCCGGCTTTCACCACCCGTCCGGTGACCCGGAAGGTCCTGGCCACCGCCGGGCGCAAACAACGCACGGAAAACTGCGAGGCGGTAACGTTGCCGGCCACCGTGCCGGCGGCGAAACCGCAGGCGGTATCGATCAGCCCGCCGATCAGCGCGGCATGCAGATGGCCATTGTATTGCGCGAAGTCATCGCGCCAGTCCAGGCGCAGAATCACCTGGCCGGCCTCGGCGTGTCCCACCCGCAAGTCCAGCCATTGATTAAAAGGCGCCAGGGCGGAGATCTGGCGTAGTCGATTCAGCAGGGCGGTGTGGTCGTTCATGGTTTGTCTCCCGATCCGCGTTGCACTTTGAACACGCCGGTGGCGCGGGCGCAGGGTTCACCGTCGGCGAGCACGGTGGCGCTGGCGAAGCTCAGGCTGCGGCCGATACGGGTGACCTCGGCACGAAATTCCAGCCACTGGCCGACGCGGGCGCTGCCCAGGAAATCCAGGTTCAGGTTGACCGTGACCAGGCCCTTTAGCGCGGGGAGCGCGCTGTCCTCGAGATGCGGCAGGCAGCTCAGGCCCATGGCGTTGTCGCACAGGGCGGAGAGCAGGCCGCCGTGAACGAAGCCGCGGCTGTTGGCGTGGGCGTCCCCGGCGCGCAGGCCGAGGCTGATGCCGTTGTCGTGGGGACGGTGATAGATCGGCTCCCAGGGATCGGTAAAGCCGCTCTTGCGGGTGTGGGGCTGAAAGCCCTCGGGGATCGGGGTCATGGCGATGCTCCGCGAAAGTAATATAGACCAGTCTATATAATTATTGGCCGAGAGCAACCCTTTAAGGGGCCTCGATCAGCGACGCCACCTGCTCGCAGGCGTCCTGGATCGGCGCCGGGTCCCGGGCTACGCGCGCCTGGATCAGAGCCCCTTCCAGCGCGGAGATGGCCAGCGAGGCGAGGCGTTGGGCCGGAGCGCTGCCCGGATCCGCCGGGGCGATCATGGTGGCGAGCGCCCGCCGCCAGGCGGCGTAGGCGTCGCGGGCGGCGGCGGTGATCGGCTCGGACTGCGGCGTGACTTCCAGCACGGTGGTGGCCAGGGGGCAACCGTCGCGGTAGCCGGAATCGGCCAGCCAGCCGGCCAGCAGCTCCCCGTAGGCGCGTAGCGCCCCGCCGGCGCTGTCGTGTTCGCGGTGCAGCTGTTCCAGGGTGCGGGTCACCAGGGCGCCGGCGTAGCGCACCGCTTCCGCGCCCAGCGCTTCCTTGCCGCCGGGGAAGTAATGGTAGAACGAGCCTTTCGGCGCCTCGGCGGTGCTCAGGATGTCGTTGATGCCGGTGGCCGCGTAGCCGTGCTGGCGGAACAGGGCGGCGGCGGTGCTCACCAGGCGATCGCGGTGTTTGGGGCGGGCTCCCATGGGCGGCGGCTCCGGATTGAAAATTCAGTGGACCAGTCTAGATGGAAACCGTCGCCGCTGCATGACCCTTCTTTCACGCTGAAACCACCCTTAGTAACAAAAGCTATCAGGGTATTTGTCAGGCTATATTGGCAGCGTGGGGGTGGAAGGTAATAAAAGTAAGGTTGTACTGGCAGCCTAATGGCAATCCCGAGCGATGACGGCGCGACTCAGCGCGATGAAAAGCAAGGAGAACGATCATGTCCGAGAGCAAATGTCCCTTCCATAACAACAATGTCGCGGGCGGCGGCGTCACCAACCGGGATTGGTGGCCCAATCAGCTGCGGCTGGACATCCTGCATCAGCATTCGTCCATGTCCAAT
>JBFJUC010000118.1:0-7721 GCA_041624875.1 Alcanivorax sp. | reverse complement strand
GGTTCCCGTTCTTCCAAGCTCTGTGAAAATAAAGGGGCAAGTATAGCGTCCCCCAGGGGCCGGTGATACCGTGCTACCCACCGATACGCCTGGAAACACGGGGGTTTGACCATGGATCGTTGTCCCTGGTGCGGCACGGATCCGCTTTACGTGGCCTACCACGACCAAGAGTGGGGCGTGCCCGAGCACGACGACCGCCGTCTGTTTGAATTCCTGATTCTTGAGGGCGCCCAGGCGGGCCTGAGCTGGATTACCGTATTACGCAAGCGCGAGAACTACCGGAAGGCCATGGACGGTTTCGATCCGGAGAAAATCGCCCGCTACGACGACGCTAAAATCGCCGCCCTGCTCCAGGACAGCGGCCTGATCCGTAACCGCCTGAAAATGAGCGCGGCGGTGGGCAACGCCCGCGCCTACCTCGACCTGCGCGAGGCCGGCACCAGCCTGGATACCTTTGTCTGGGATTTTGTCGACGGCGAACCGCGCATCAACCGCTTCCGGTCCCTCTCCGAAGTGCCGGCCGTGACCCCCGCAGCCGAGGCGCTCAGCAAGGCGCTGAAAAAACAGGGCTTCCGTTTCGTTGGCCCCACCATCATGTACGCCTTCATGCAGGCCGCTGGCCTGGTCAACGATCACCTGGTCAGCTGCCCGCGGCACCGCGAGCTGGCTTGACCCCGATCACAGCTTGAACCGGCTTTTACAAACGGCCAGCGAAGCTGGTACGGCACTTGCTTTGTCATAGAGGGCAGCGGAGGAACGGAGGCCCCATGAAACCACTATTGATTCTGCAAACCGGTAGCACCTACCCCGCTCTGCGACGGCATTACGGCGATTTCCCCGACTGGATCCGGCAGGGTCTCGGTGAACAGACGCCCGTCACCGTGGTGGACGCGCGCGAAAACCCCTCCCTGCCAGGGGCGGCTGGTTTCAGTGGCGTGGTGATCACCGGTTCCCATCACATGGTCACGGACGAAGCCGGCTGGATGCGACGCTTGATGCACTGGCTGGAGGGCACCCTGCAACGGGCCGAGGCGCCGCCCGTGCTAGGCATCTGCTTCGGGCATCAGATTCTCGCCCACACATTGGGCGGTGAAGTGGGCGACCACCCCCAGGGCATGGAAGCGGGGACCGTGGCGCTGCGCACCACCGTCGCGGCCGGCAGTGACCCTTTACTGGCGGCGTTTTGCGATCAGCCCTGGGCGCAGATGATGCACCGTCAATCGGTGCTCACCGCGCCCGCCGGCGTCGAAGTCCTGGCCAGCAACGGCCACGGAAGCTGCCAGGCGTTCCGCCATGGTCATGGCGTCTGGGGTTGTCAGTTTCATCCGGAATTCAACGCCGATGTGACCCGGGCCTATCTGCAGGCGATGCGTGGCCACCAACTCAGTGACCAACAGGTGGATGACCTGCTGCCCAGCGTCCGCGAGTGCCCCCAGGCCAGCGCCGTGCTGGCCCATTTCGCCAACCAGGCGGTGCCGGCGGCGGCCTAGCGCCTCAGCGGCGCCTTAGTCCTGGCCCCCGAACACCGCGCCGATCAGGGCGCTGCCCCGGCTCACCGGGTCCTGACGGATCAGCGTTTCCTGAGTGCCGATTTCCGTGTACAGCCGGTCCAGGCTGGTGTTGATCACGTAGTTTTCCAGATTCAGGTCCGGCTTGTTCGCCATTGGCAGACGGTTATAGGCGTTCAGTAACGTCTGATACTGGTCGTAGAAGCCGGTTTCCCGAAGGCTGTTTTCGATGATCGGCCGGTAGCGCTCGGCCAGGCTGGCTTCGGTGCGGCCGCGAAAGTAGTCGGTGGCGGCGGTCTTATCGCCGCGCACGATGCCCAGGGCGTCGGTCACCGTCATCGCCTGAATCGCGTTCTTGAACACCGGGGCCGCTTCGGCGGCGGCGTTCTCGGCGCCGCGATTCATCGCGTCGCGGACCTGGTCCACGTAACGTCCCAGGCCGATTCGCTGCAGATTGCTGGCCACCGACTGTACCGGGGCGGGCAGCGGCAGATCGAAGGCGCCGCTACTGGACAGCTTGCTGGTGGCCCGGTCCGAGCTGATCGTCAGCGCCTCTTTGACGGCACCGGCCAGGCGGCTGTCGGTGTCGTAGCCGGCGGCTTTGGCGGCCTGGTTGCCCTGCTCGATCCATGGCGCCAGAGCGTCCATGTTCTGGCAGGCGGTGAGCGTGAGCAGCGCCGCGCTGGCCAAGAGAACCCGTTTCATAGCTTTCCTTCCCTTTCGATGAATTGGTGTAGCATGCCCGTTGCACCCCGGTTTGATGAGCCCGTAATGAGCGATTTTTACCGTGAGCAGCACAAACTGCGGCTCGCCTATATGCCCTGGTTATACCCGCGTCTCAAGCCCCGCCACCGTGCCTGGGCCGAGCCGTGGCAGACGCAGTTGCAGCAGCAATGGTCCAATTTGGAAACCGTGCACTTCGGCGTGCACTGTTTTGTGGCGCCCCAGGCCCGGTTGTTCGCGGAACCGGGCCGGGATATCCAGGTTGGGGACGCCAGCCACATCGCCGCGGACTGCGTCTTGCACGGCCCGCTGCGCCTGGGTGTGTCGGTCAGTCTCAACCACCACGTGACCCTGGAAGGCGGCGCCGCCGGGATTGAGATCGGTGACCATACCCGCGTCGCCGCCTACTGTACCTTATACGCCTTCGATCACGGTATGGACGCCGCCGCGCTGGTACGTGAACAGCCGGTGCGTTCCCGCGGTATCCGCATCGGCCGGGATGTCTGGCTGGGTGCCCGGGTGGGCGTGGTCGACGGCGTGACCATCGGTGACCACGCGGTGGTGGGCATGGGCTCGGTGGTCACCCGCGATGTCCCCGCCTGGACCATCGTCGCCGGCAATCCCGCCCGTGTTATCGGCCACCGGCCAGGGGCACCTACTGATCGGGGCGGTGCCCTGCAACATGGAGAGACGTCATGAGAACCAGTGTTTTTTCACTGCTGGTGAAACGCCGCTTCGGGCCCTTTTTCTTCACCCAGTTTCTCGGTGCCTTCAACGACAACGTGTTCCGCCAGGCGCTGATTCTGCTGATCGCTTCCGGGGTGGTCGCCGGCACCGAGGTGAACACCCTCAATAACGTGGCCCTGGCCTTGTTCATCCTGCCGTTCTTCCTGTTCTCGGCGCTGGCCGGGCAGCTGGCTGACAAGTACGACCGGGCCATGCTGGTGCGGCGCATCAAGCTGGTGGAAGTCTTTCTGATGACGTTCGCGGCGGTGGGTTTCTTCTTCAACGCGGTCTATTTCCTGCTCGCGGTGTTGTTCTGCATGGGCCTGCAGTCCACCTTCTTCGGGCCCATCAAATACTCGATCATCCCCCAGCATTTGCCGTCCCGGGAGCTGGTCTCCGGCAACGCCCTGGTGGAAATGGGCACCTTCCTGGCGATCTTGCTCGGCTCGGTCTCCGGCGTGCTGCTGAAGATGGACGCCGCCGATCCGCTGATTATTTCCGCGGTGGTGGTGGGCCTGGCGGCGCTGGGTTATCTCGCCGCCCGGGGTATTCCCAAAGCACCCGCCGCCGACCCGGGCATGAAGATCAACTGGAACCTGTGGCGGGAAACCTGGCGTATCGTTGGCTACGCCCGGGAAGTGAAATCGGTGTGGATGTGCGTGCTCGGCATTTGCTGGTTCTGGTTTCTCGGTGCCGCCTACACCACCCAGCTCAAGGTGTACGTGGACGATTATCTGTTCGGCACCGATGGCCTCTATGCCTTGTTGTTGGGGACGTTTTCCATAGGTATCGGGCTGGGCTCCTACCTTTGCGAGAAGATGTCCGGCCACCGCGTGGAACTGGGCCTGGTGCCGTTGGGTTCGATCGGCTTGAGCGCCTTCGGCATAGATCTGTTCTTTTCCTATGCCGGGCTGCCTAAGGACGTTTCGGTGGATATCATCGCCTTCCTGCAGCAACCCGCCGGCTGGCGGGTGATGGCGGATTTGCTTGGTATCGGCGTATTCGGGGGCTTTTACATCGTGCCCTTATTCGCCTTGATTCAGCAGCGCTCCAACCCCAGCCATCTGGCCCGGATCATCGCCGCCAACAATATCCTGAACTCCCTGTTCATGGTGGGCTCGGCGGTGGCGGGCATCGTTTTGGTGGGTGTGCTGGATCTCACCGTGCCCGAGTTCTTCCTGGTGCTGTCGCTCGCCAATGTGTTGGTGGCGGCCTACATTTACACCCGGGTGCCGGAATTCCTGATTCGCTTACTGGTGTGGATGCTCACCAATGTGCTTTACCGCATCAAAGAACGCGGCATGGAGAACATTCCTGACGAAGGTCCCTGTCTTCTGGTCTGCAACCACGTCAGTTATGTGGACGCGCTTCTTCTCGGCGGCGCCGTGCGCCGACCAGTACGTTTCGTGATGGCCAAGCCGATCTACGACCTGCCGCTGATGAATTACATCTTCCGAACCGGCAAGGCGATTCCGATTGATTCCAAGGAACGGAACCCGGAGATTTATCAGCAGGCGTTCGAGCGTATCAACGAGGAACTGTTGGACGGTCAGGTGGTGTGTATTTTCCCGGAAGGCAAGCTGACCCAGGACGGTGAGCTGGCCGAATTCAAAACCGGGATGGAAAAAATTGTAAATGAAAATCGGGTTCCGGTAATTCCCATGGCACTCTCCGGTCTATGGGGTAGCTTCTTCAGCCACAAGGGCGGCCCGGCATTGACCCGGCTGCCGAAGCGTTTCTGGTCCCGCGTGAAGCTTAGCGTGGGCGAACCGGTGAATGCGGACCGGGTGGCCTCGCAGGATATGCGACGCCGCGTGCTGGGGTTACGGGAACGTCCGTGACCCGACCGGGTCCCAGAATCCGACAACCGATACGATTAAAGAGGACAACCATGCGACGTATTCTTATAGCTCTGAGTCTGCTTTTCACCTTCACGGCCAGCCACGCGGGCAATGTGGAAATCCAGCATGTGTTCGGTTGGATTGAAAACGCCACGCTGGAACCCTGGGGCGTGAAAGTGAAAAGCAAACTCGACACGGGCGCCCTGACGTCTTCTCTGCACGCCCGCAACATCGAACGCTTTGAAAAAGACGGCGAGGACTGGGTCCGTTTTGAAGTTAAGGTGGAAGATCAGGACGAAGACGACAAAGTGTCGCGCAAGTTTGAGCGCCCGTTGTACCGCGACGTGATCATTCGCGGCGCCGGCGGTGAAGAACGCCGCCCGGTGGTGCTGATGGAAATCTGCTTTGGCGATACCGTGCACGAGGAGCAATTCAGCCTGGAAGATCGCAGCGATATGATTTATCCGGTGTTGATCGGCCGCCGCACCATTCAGCATCTGGGCGTAGTGGACGTGACCAGCACCTTCCTGCACGAGCCGGAGTGCGATGAAGACAGCCCGGTGGAAAAGTTCGACAAGGACAACACCGATGAGGATATCGGCGCCTGAAAACAGGCGCCTGACAGACGCCGCCGGTGTCAGGCCACGCGGGTGAACACCTGCAGGATATTACCCAAACGGGCAGTGAGCTTGTCGCCGGCGGCCAGTGGGCCCACGCCCGCCGGGGTACCGGTAAAGATCAGATCACCGGGTTCCAGCGTGAATACCTGGTTGATTCGCGCGATCAGTTCGAAGGTTGGAAAAAGCATCTGCCCGGTGTGGCCGTGCTGGCGGGTTTCTCCGTTTACCTCCAGAGACACCTCCAGATTTTGCCGCACGGAAATGCCGCGGGCATCGATAAACCCAGACACCGGCGCGCCACCGTCGAACGCCTTCGCCCGCTCCCAGGGCTGGCCTTTTTCTTTTAACCGGTTCTGCAGATCACGCAGGGTCAAATCCAGACCGACGCCGTAGGCGGCGATCGCATAGCGAATGGTTTCCAGATCGGTCTCGCCGCTCAGTCGCTCACCAATCATCACCACCATTTCCACCTCGTGGTGCACCGCCCCCTGCCCTTGGGGCAGCACCAGCGGTTCGTGCAGACTGCACAACGCGGTGGCCGGTTTGAGGAATAACAAGGGTTCATCCGGCACCTCGTTACCCAGCTCGCGGGCGTGTTCAGCGTAGTTCCTTCCCACGCACACGCATTTGCCCAGTGGCATCTCCATGGGCGAGCCGTCGATCCAGCGATGCACGTAGGCGGATTCCGGGCGGGCTTTCAGCTCGTGGGTATCAAACATCGAACAGCTTTCCCGGGTTCATCACATTGTTGGGATCGAACACCGATTTCACCGCTTTCATGTAAGCGATTTCCTCTTCGCCGCGGGAATAAGACAGATAGGGTTTCTTGGTCATGCCGACACCGTGTTCCGCGGAAATCGAGCCGTCGTATTTCTGCACGATTTCGAACACCCATTTGGATACATCACCGCACTGGCGGAAGAACTCTTCCTTGGGCAGATCCGCCGGCTTGAGAATGTTCAGGTGCATGTTGCCGTCACCAATATGCCCGAACCAGACGATCTCAAAATCCGGGTAGGCGTCCTGCACCACCTTGTCCACGTCCTCGACGAAATCCGGCACCTTGGAAACAGTGACGGAAATATCGTTTTTGTAGGGGGTGTGCGGCGCGATCGATTCGGAAATCCGCTCGCGCAGTTGCCACAACTGTTCCAGTTGGCCCAGCGACTGGCTCATCACACCGTCCAGCACCCAGCCCTGCTCCACGCAATGCTCGAAAATCTCCATGGCCCGCTCGCCGATGTGTTCGGAAAGTTGTTCGAACTCCAGCAGGCAGTAGAACGGACATTCGCTGTCAAAGGGCTTCGCGACTCCGTGTTCAAGCACATGGGCCATGGCCTTGTCGGAAAAGAATTCAAAGGCGGTCAGATCAATGTCTTTCTGGAACGCGTGCAGCACTTTCATGACTTCCCGGAAGCCGGGCGCGCCCAGGACCAGGGCGGTCAGGTCCTTGGGCTGGCGGGCCAGTTTCACGGTGGCTTCCACCACGAAACCGAGGGTGCCTTCCGAACCGATGAACAGGTGGCGGAAATCGTAGCCGGTGGCGTTCTTGATCAGCCCCTTGTTGAGGTCCAGCAGCTCGCCGCGCCCGGTGACCACCTTGAGGCCGGTGATCCAGTCCCGCGTCATGCCGTAGCGGATCACCTTGATGCCGCCGGCGTTGGTATTGATGTTACCGCCGATCTGGCTGGAGCCGGCGGAGGCGAAATCCACCGGATAGAACAGGCCCTCGCCCTCGGCGAATTCCTGCAGTTGCTGGGTGACCACCCCGGGCTGCACCGTGACCGACCGGTCGTACTCGTTGAAGTCGAGCACCCGGTTCATGCGGTCGAACGCCACCACCAACTCACCGTTGGCGGCCACCGCCCCGGCGGACAGGCCGGTGCGGCCGCCGGAGGGCACCAGGTGCAGACCGTGCTCATTGGCGATTTCCACGATTTGCTGCACTTCCTCGGCGGACTCCGGCAGCACCACGGCGCTCGGCGCCGGCGCCCACACCTTGGTCCAGTCCACCCCGTAGCGCTGGGCGCTGTCTGGATCGGTGAGGCAGCGCTTGCCAAGAAGCGTGCTGAGCTGGTCCAGGGCGGCATGGGCGAGGGAGGTCATCGGCAACTCCAAAGGTCTTCAAGTCAACTTGAGCATTCAACATGTGCATAGGGCCCCCGGAATGGGTCTCATCCGGGGCGGGCTATGATACCATACGCGCCCATTTAACCCGCTACAGAGACCACCCATGGCCAACACTTCTCTTGAGAAGGACAAGATCCGCATCCTCCTGCTCGAGGGCGTCCACCAGAACTCGG
>JBFJUC010000117.1:0-7771 GCA_041624875.1 Alcanivorax sp. | reverse complement strand
GGCCACCTGGCCGACGATCTGCCCGACCCGGTGCAGGCGAGCCTCAACCAGGTGCTGGGCACCGCCGGGGTCAGCGCCGTGATCGCCGGCACCGTCAATCCCCACCATCTGGAAGAAAACGTCCGCAAGGCCCGGCTCGCCTGCGGCGACACCGACACACCTTAAGCTCGGTTCGGTCTCGGAGCTCCGTATCGGAGACGCGGTGCAAGGGTGGTGCCCCGCTGGAGAGAGCCTTAACGCCATACCAATCCCCAAAAAAAGCCCCCGGTTAACGGGGGCTGGCGAGGCCGACTCTCATCAGCTAAAAACACTCTCCCAAGGCGCTCGAACTTTACAGATTGGCGGGCCGCCCCTGATCCGGCTGGCTGTAATCGCAGACGCCGCCCGGGAAGATCGCGTTGAGCCGAGCGATCTGATCGCCGTCCGGCTCCCAGTCACCGTAGGTGCCGTCGCTCAGGGCGGTGGCCACGGGTTTCAAACCACACTTGAAGACATCGCCCTCAGTGGGCGCCCCGGCCACGATCCGCGAGGTGGTGTAGATCGGGAATTCGCTGGTACAGGCGCCCGCCGGAGCGTCGTCCAGAGCGCCGTTCCAGACGTCGTCGCCACGGGCGATCAGGGTGCCGTCGGTGGCGAAGCAGCTGTCCTGCGCCAGGGCAGGCCGGTTGTCGGCCACGCTCTGGTCCGGGTTGGCGCGGATGTTGGCCATCCAGTCTTCGATCACTTCCAGCGCCATGGGCACATGGCTGAAGTCCTCCTCGGGACGGGCGTCGGTGAACCAGATCACCTGGTTGTCCGCGTGGCCGGCGAATGCCTCCATCCGCTGGCGAACCACGAAGGACTGGTGCACGTTGTGCATGTCCAGTTCGTGCTCCAGGTAGGGACGCCAGTCGATGATCGGTATGCCGCCGGAGTCGCCATGGAACACCATGCCGGAAGTATAGGCGCCGTTCATCGCCCGCATGCTTCCTTCGGTACGCGGGGCCGGCACGGCGGGATCGGCGCTGAGGATCATATTGCGACGGCTCCAGGGGTCGAACAGCGACGGGTCCCCCATGACGTCCTCTTCGCTGTACAGGAATGGGAAGCCTTCCTGAACCATATCTTTCTGGTCCTTCCAGCCACCGACCTGTTCGTTCAGCGACAGGAATTCCTCTTCGGTGATGTTGCCGTCGAGCAGCGCCTGCAGGCCGTACTGGACGCCCACGTTATCGAACAGGGTATTCGGGTAGCCATCACCGTCCACGCCGTAGATATTGCGCAGGTCGTCGTAATGGCTCCAGTTCACCGTGGCCATCAGGCCAGGGGGCTGCATTTGCTCCTGATTATCCGCCTGCCCGTAGAAGGGATTCATGGTCAGCGGCGTGAGCCCGCGCCAGGATTCCACGCACTCGGTGGACCCGGGCGCCCCGCCATAACCTAAAAGTTGCTTGGCGTCATAGAGTGGATCGGGAACATCGTCGGTGGCGTTAAGACCGACCAGCCAGGTTCGGTTGGTGGTGGTCTCCCACTTTTCGTTGTTCTTATCGGTGACATCCATGTAGTGCTCGAGCAGCTCGCAGTCGCCGATGTGGATGGTCTGGGTGACCATGTCCGGGTAGCTCTGCACCGGAATCGCCGCGTCAATCAGGCCGGGGTGGTTCTGCGCGTACACGTACTGCTGGATGGCGCCGCCGGAGGCCCCCAGGCCCACGGTGTAGAGCGGTTCGCCGTACTCTTCGACAAAGCGTTCCTTGACCATCAGCGCGGTCTCACCACCCACCTGCATGTTGTAGTGCTCGCTCATGCGGGTGCCGGTGGAATAGATGATCGCGTAGCCCTGACCGAGCACGTCCGGCTGCAGGGCGCGGCGGTTGTAGTCCATGCTGCCCTGGGTGTGGCCGATGCCGACGCCGCCCTGGAAGCGGTACATCAGGCGGCCGTTCCACAGGCCGGTGTCCAGGGAGCCCTCTTCCTCGCCGGCGTCCGCCAGCATCGCAATAGAGTAGATAAAGCGGTTGATGGTGCCGCGCTCCCAGCGCACCACGAAGTCCACTTCGCGGCCGTCCGTCAGCGTGGTGGTGGCCATGTCGGCGGGCCGGGAATCGCCCTCCGGCAGCGGCTTGTATTGGTCGTCGGTAGTCCGATACCAGTACTCGGTGTACGGCTCCAGGCCGCAGTCCCGGCTCAGGCCGACCACATTGTCTTCATTGTCGCGGACCGGAAAGCCCTCATCACCGTCGGTATCCACCAGCGGCTGCTTGCCCAGTTCCGACACCGTGGTGCACACGAACGGGTACTGATGGGGCCCGGAGAACATCGGCCCCTCCACGGGGTGGTTGGTCAGCGTCAGGCGGGCCAGGGTGCCGTGGTCCGGGTGGCGCACCAGCAAGGTGTTGTCGCCCTCCTGCAATCCGTCGACCACGCCTTCCAGCGCGCCGTCGCGTATTTCGAACCTGGACAGATCCACCGGCTCGCCGTTGAGTCTCAACTGCGCGTCACCGAGCAGGCTGGTGGAACCGCTCACCGCCACCCGGGCGTCGCCGCCGCTGACCCACTCAGGCGCACTGGATACCACCCGCAGACCCGTCGAGGGGGTGTCATTGCTGGAACTGGAATCGCCACCGCAGGCGGCGAGCAGACAGGCGACCGCCAAGGCGAGGACGCCACCGGATACTGGTACTGACATGTTGCTCTCCTGAATATTGTTGTTATCGCCACCGCCAAAGCGGCACGCGCTTTCACGTTAAGATCCGGTGAAGAGGCAAAACAGATACAGTTTCCAGTAAGTGGCTGACACAGTGACGGTCTGTCCACTGTTGCAGTGAAACAACGCCAACTGTACCTGTTGTCCACGATCCATCGATGGCTAGATGAACCCGCATAACAACAAACAAAGTTCGGGAGAATCACCATGCTATTGACTCGTTCCGGCACGGCCCTGGCCGGTGCCCTCGGCGTGCTCGCACTGTTATCCGCCTGCGGCGGCGGCTCCAGCTCCTCCAGCGGAACACCCCCGGCATCGGCCCAGGTAGACCTTTCCGATCTGGACCTGGCTACCGCGGGGTACTGTGACCTGACTGTGGACGCCCGCTGCCTGTACCCCTTCCCCAATAACTATTTCACCCGCGCCGACGCCGGCACGCCGACCGGACGACGGGTCCACTTCCAGGTGGAGGCGATGCCGGTGGCCCAGCCACTGTCGATTGCCCCCAACCCCCTGGCCCCGGCGGGCGTGGAAACCACCGAAGCCACACCCATCGACCCCGGCCCGTGGAACCGCAACGACGGCTTTTCCCCGGGCGCCATGATCCAGACCTGGGTACCGGACGTGGATCTGGCCGCCAGCGGCGCGGTGGCCATCGGCGATCTGTCCGCGGCCATGGACGCCGACGCGCCGATTCTGGTGCTCGACGCGGAAACCGGGGAACGCCAGTTGATCTGGACGGAACTGGATGCCAACGCCACCGGCGATGAAGGCCGCGCCTTGATCATCCGCCCGGCCCGAAACCTGCTGGAGGGCCGCACCTACATCGTGGCGTTGCGGAACCTGGTGAACAGCGAGGGCGAGCGCATTGAGCCAACGCCCCTGTTCCGTGCCTACCGCGACGGTCTAAGGACCGGCGAACCAGTGCTCGAAGCCCGGCGCGATAACATGACCGCACTGCTCGACAATCTGGAAAGCCATGGCATCGAACGGGAGGGCCTGGTGCAGGCCTGGTCGTTCACGGTGGCCAGCCAGAAAAGCCTGACCGCGCGCATGCTGCACATCCGTGACCAGGCTTTTGCCGGCCTCGGCGGCGGCGCCCCGGCGTTCACCATTGACCAGGTGGGCGAAGACATTCAGGGCGAGCCGCGCGGCGGCCTGAGCCGGGGCATCAGCGGCACCTTCGAAGTACCGAATTTCCTGAACCAGGCCGGCGGCGTGCCCGGCTCCAGTTTCAACTACAACGGTAGCGAGGA
Source organism: Alcanivorax sp. (assembly GCA_041624875.1). GTDB lineage: Bacteria > Pseudomonadota > Gammaproteobacteria > Pseudomonadales > Alcanivoracaceae > Alloalcanivorax. The sequence continues at coordinate 3,829 of JBFJUC010000117.1, read as the reverse complement.
CCCGGACGCTCTGCCGGCACAGCTCAACGGCGACGATACCGTCACCGCTCGCTTCCGCTGCCAGGTTCCGAACACCGCGGTGGCCGACTTCACAGACCCGAACAGCCCGGTAACGCCCGCGCGTGCGGCGCTTTACGGGCACGGCCTGTTCGGCGAGGGCCCCGGCGGAGAGTTCCGCTCCGGCAACGTGCGCGCCATGCAAACCGAGCACAACATTCTGTTCTGCGCCACCGACTGGATCGGCATGGCCCAGGAAGACTTCGTCGCCGGCGTCATTCACCGCATCCTCGCGGATGTCTCGCGTCTGCCGCGCCAACTGGACCGCAGCCAGCAAGGTATTCTTAACGCCATGTTCCTGGCCGAACTGCTGCGCCACCCGGACGGCTTCGCGAGCCACCCGGCGTTCCGCCATGGCCCGGGAGATACTCTGGTCTATGACCCCTCGGAGGTGTTCTACGACGGCAACAGCCAGGGCGGCATCCTCGGCGGCGCGCTGGTGGCCACCGCGCCCAATATCCATCGCGGCGTGCTGGGCGTGCCCGGCAGTAATTACAGCCTGTTGCTGCGACGCTATGGCCCGTTCGCCCAACGCTTCGGCGTGGTGCTCTATCAGGCTTATCCGAATGAGTTGGACCGCAGTCTGGTGCTGGGCCTGATGCAAATGCTCTGGGACCGGGCCGAAAACAACGGTTACCTGAGCCACCTGGACGGCCGCTATCTGCCAGGCACACCGACCGGCAAGGCGGTCCTTCTGCACGTGGCGCTGGGCGATCACCAGGTCACCCATTGGAGCGCGGAAGTCACCGCGCGCAGCATTGGCGCGGCGATCCACGAGCCCACCGCGCGCCTCGGCGAACACCCGGACAACAACCCCTACGTGGCCATCCCGCGTATCGAACAATACCCCTACCATGGCAACGCCATCATGGTGTGGGATTCCGGCGATTTCGATCCAGTGAGCGGCAAGGGTACGCCCTATGCCCCGAGCGACAACACCGGTCCCGACGCCGGCGACGATCCGCACGAATCACCACGCAACACGGTCAGCGCCCGTCAACAGAAATCGGCGTTCATGAAGTCGTTCGGCGCGGTCATCGACGTGTGCGGGAACGATCCTTGCCGCAGCGATGACTACACCGGGCTGAGCCGCGACTAACCCGCTCCCGACGTCGCCTAACCGGCCGCCAACTCGGCGGCCATTTCCCCCAGCCAGCGCAGCGCCCGCCGCACCGCGGCGGTAACCGGGCTGCCCGCGTTCAGGCGAATATAGTCGGCGTGCTTCTGGTCCAAGGAGAACACGCCACCGGGAAACACATGAATGCCGCGCTCGGCGGCGCGCTGAAATAACGCCACCGTGTCCACCCGCCCCGGCAGCCGCACCCACAACACGCAGCCACCGGTGGGCCGGGTGAGACGGGTGCCGTCCGGAAACCAATGGCGCACTTCCTCGGACATGTCCTCCACCTGTCGGCTTAACTGCAAACGCAAATCCCTTTGGTGCTGGGCGTAAAACCCGCTTTCCAGCAACCGCCCCATGACAATCTGCGAAATCGAAGTGGAGGTGATAGTGCTTAACTGCTTGAGTTCGCGAAAACGCTTCTGGAAACGACCCGCCGCGGCCCAGCCGATACGCAGCCCCGGCATCAGGGTTTTGGAAAAGCTGTTGCAGTAGAGCACCAGGCCTTCTTTGTCGAAGGCCTTCGCCGGCAACGCTCCATCCTGGTAGACGGTGTCGCCCCAGACGTCGTTCTCGATCAACGGCACCTGATAACGGGCGGATAACGCCACCAGCGCCTGCTTGCGTTCCTCGCTCATGGTGAAACCCAGCGGATTCTGAGCGTTGGGCGAAACCATGCAGGCGGCCACCCCGCCGCTCTGGAACACTTTCTCCAGAGCGGTAAGGCTGATCCCGTAACGCGGGTGAGTGGGGACCTCCACCACCTTGCGCTGGTGGGTCTTCAACAATAACAGGGAGCCGTAATAAGTGGGTGATTCCACCGCCACCGTATCGCCCGGCCGGCTGACGCTACGCAATGCCAGGGACAACGCCTCCATGGCACCGCTGGTGACGATGATGTCCTCGGCGGTGACCGGAGTTTGATAGGACAGGCTGCGCCGCGCCAGATGGTGGGTGAACAGAGCGTTGCCATTGGGGTGCATGTAATCCCACACTTCCAGCCCGTGGTGGCGGGTGACGTCGCGCAGGGTGGCCATCACCCGGTCCACCGGCAACACCTCCGGCCCCGGCAGCGCGATACCCAGGCGCACCATGTTCGGGTCGGTATGCAACTCCATGTAATGAAGCACCTGTTCGCTGAGCGACACCTCCACCGGCAACAAGGGGTAGCGCGAGCCGTCCGGCTCGGGAATATCGTGGATGCCGGAGCTGCGCACATAAACGCCGGACTGCGGGCGGATGTCCAGATAGCCTTCCGCCTCCAGCTGCCTGTAGCTCTGCATGACGGTGTTAACGCTGACCTTGAAGAGCTCGCTCATCCGCCGTACCGAGGGCAGCTTCTGGCCCACCGTGAAAGTGCCCGCCCCGATTTGCTCCAGCAATCGCTGGCTGATGCGTTCGTATAAGAACCGGTCGTCCATCATCGGACCACTCTGCGTTGTTGTTATCATCGTGACATCATCTTGCCTCACCGGAACGTCTTTGTAATGGCGTGTCTGCGGGGGCCTTTGTATTTCGGCTTGCGCCCCGATATTGCATACTGTGCGATCGCTGAACACGGCTGATACAGGCGGGTAGATGATCGACTGGGACAATATCGACACGGTGCTTCTGGATATGGACGGCACCCTGCTGGATCTGGCCTTCGACAACTGGTTCTGGCAGCGCCACGTGCCCGAGCAGTACGCGCTCAGCCGTGGCCTGGACTACGCCGAGGCGGAGCGGATTCTGCACGACTGGATCGAGAGCCATCTGGGCACCCTGAACTGGTACTGCCTGGATTTCTGGACCCGGGAGCTGGGGCTGAACATCAGCGCGCTCAAGCGCGCGGCGGCGGACCGCATCGCGGTACGCCCGGGCGCCGAGGCGTTTCTGGCCGCCCTCGCCGACGGGCCCAAGCGGGTGATCATGGTGACCAATGCGCACCGTGACGCCCTGGACCTGAAGCTGGAGCGCACCGGCATCGACCGCTATTTCGATGCCCTGGTGTCCAGCCACGATTACGGCCACGCCAAGGAGGCCCAGGCGTTCTGGCGGCAGCTCAGCCACAGCCACCCGTTCGACCCGGCCCGTGCCCTGCTGGTGGACGATTCCCTGCCAGTGCTGCACTCCGGGCGCCTGTTCGGTCTCGGCCACCTGGCCAGCATCCGCCAGCCGGATTCCAGCCTGCCGGCCCGGGAACACACCGACCCGTTCCCGGCCATCGACGACTTCCTGCGGGTGCTGCCGTGAGCGACGGCGCACGCATCGATTCCTGGCTGTGGGCGGCCCGATTCTTCAAGACCCGCAGCCTGGCCAAGCAGGCGATCGAGGGTGGCAAGGTCCAGGTCGACGGCGGCAAGGCCAAGCCCAGCAAGGCGGTGCAGCCCGGCAACGTGCTCGACATCCGCAAGGGCGATCAGCGCTGGACCGTGGTGGTGGAAGCGCTCGCCAGCAAGCGCGGGCCGGCCAAAGTGGCCGAAAGCCTGTACCGGGAAACCGAGGAAAGCGTGGCCGCCCGGCAGCAGTCCACCGAGCAGAAACGCCTGGCCCGCATGGCGGCGCCGGTGCCCGACCACAAACCCAGTAAAAAGGAACGCCGCGATCTGCAGCGTTTCCGCCGCAACCACGAAGGTGAGCTTTGAACAACGCTGATTTCAAACAACGTTTCCT
>JBFJUC010000116.1:0-7810 GCA_041624875.1 Alcanivorax sp. | reverse complement strand
CCCACGGCGGTGCCAACGAAGCGGTGCTGAACATGCTCGACGAGATCGGCGACATCTCCAACATCGACGAGTACATCGCCAAGGCCAAGGACAAGAACGATCCGTTCAAGCTGATGGGCTTCGGCCACCGGGTTTACAAGAACTACGACCCGCGTGCCACCGTGATGCGCGAATCCTGCCACGAAGTACTCAACGAGCTGGGTGTCAACGACCCGCAGCTCGAGCTGGCCATGAAACTGGAAGAAATCGCCCTGAGCGACCCCTACTTCAAAGAGAAGAAGCTGTTCCCCAACGTGGACTTCTACTCCGGGATCATTCTCAAGGCGATCGGCATCCCGACGTCCATGTTCACCGTGATCTTCGCCCTGTCCCGCACCGTGGGCTGGATCGCGCATTGGAACGAGATGATCTCCAACCCGTACAAAATCGGCCGTCCCCGCCAGCTCTACACCGGCGAGACCGAGCGTGAAATGACCGCGCTCAGCGACCGCAAGTAAACGGTAATCGCCGCCTCGCGGCGCATTATCCGGTCCCTCGGGGCCTGAAAAGCGAACCTTCGGGTTCGCTTTTTTTGTGCCCTGTCTGTAAGCGCCAAAGCCGGGCTTTGCGGGCGGGGCCCGCTCCCACAAACCTGGCTTCGTAGCACTGCTCGGCGACTCGCCCCGGAAGTGGAACATACGTGCAACATTAGTACACCTATACGCCCTTTCGGTAACCGCCACCCAACCAACCGACAACGGTTCACCTCCGCCATTTGTTGAATACTGTCAGGCGACGCTCAATTTCAATAACAACGGGACCGGACTTTCAGTACCAGTCCATCGGAGTGCCCCTGATGAACAACCGCCTAAGTCGCTACGCCGGCATCGCCCTGCTTGCACTCGCCACACTTCTGACCGCCTGCGGAGGCAGCTCAAGCTCCACTCCGACGAACTCGGGCGGCCAGGCACCGACCCCGACGGAGCCGGAACCCGAACCGCCACAGCCGGTGGCCGGAGAAGGGACCATCCGCGTGCTCTCCAACCGCGCGGATCTGATCAGCGGCGGCGACGCCCTGGTTGAAATCACCGCCGACGACCCTGCCCTGCTCAACAACGCCCGTGTCACCCTCGGCGATACCGACGTCAGTGACCGCTTTCAGAGCACCGGTGAGACCCTCAAAGGCCTGGTGGACGGTATGTCCACCGGCACTCACACCCTGCGGGTGACGCTGGCCGACGGTTCGTTCCTGCAGCAGCCGCTGATCAACCACCCCAACGGCGGGCCGGTATTCTCCGGCCCACAGATCGAGCCCTGGACCTGCGATAATGACGCCGCTACCGACGCCCAATGCAATCAGCCCGCCGAGTACCGATTCAAGTACGTGCCCGCTGATAAACTGCAGGCGTTCGTCACAGGCTTCGACCCGATGAATCCCGGTCTCCCCGGAGCGTTTCTGGACTACCAGCCGGACAATCCACCGGCGCAGGGTGACATCGCCCGGGTAACCACCGATCAAGGCGTGGAGGTGCCCTTTATCGTGCGCATCGAAACCGGTTTTCAGAACCGTGACCGCTATCAGATCATGACCCTGTTCCAGCCCGATCAAGACTGGACCGCCCTGGCCCCTCAAGCGCAGTGGAACGGCAAGCTGCTCATCCACCATGGCGGCAACGTGGGCGTCAGCTACGGCCCAGGCCAGCCGCCCAACGGCGACATCGCCGGCACCGCGCCGGACGGCGCGGAAGTGCTGCTTGGCGACAGCATTACCACGGCCCTGGGCCGTGGTTTCATCACACTGTCCACCGCCCAGGCAAACCTGGGCCACAACGTGAATCTGGTCACGGCCGCGGAATCACTGATGATGGGCAAGGAGCATATCGTCGAGCGGTACGGCGAGCTGCGCTATACCATCGGCACCGGTTGTTCCGGCGGCGCCATCGCGCAGCAGCACATCGCCAACGCCTACCCGGGCATCTACCAGGGCTTGATCGTGCAGTGCTCCTACCCGGACGTATGGACCACCGCCACCCAATTCGCCGATTACAATCTGCTCAGCCGCCATTTCGGCAATCAAATCCCGTCCGACCCGGACAGCTTCCTGGCCGTGATCACCGCCCTGCTCACCAGCGGCGTGCTCCCCGGTGTGCAATGGCCCGCGTTCTACGGCCATCTGCCGATCAATCCGCTGGTTTCCGATCTGGCCTTCTTTCCGTCCGCGTTCCCGGAACAGGATGAGTGCCCCGGCCTGGCCGACGACGTGCCGGTGTACAACGCCGAAACCCAGCCGGACGGGGTGCGCTGCGGGCTTGTGGATTTCATGATCAACCAGTTCGGCAGCCGCCCGCCGGAGGTCTGGTCCACCAACGAAGCCCTGCTGTCCCGGGGCTTCGCCGGCATCCCCCTGGATAACGTCGGTGTTCAATACGGTTTGGGTGCCCTGCAACAGGGGCTGATCAGCGGCGAACAGTTCCTGCGCGTCAACCGGGAAATCGGCGGTCTGAACGTGGATATCCAGCCGCAGGCCGCGCGCACCGTCGCCGACCCGACCGCACTCAGCAACGCCTACCGGACCGGCGCCATAAATACCGCCGAACACCTGAGTAACGTACCGATTATCGACCTGCGCGGCCCGGACCCCGGCATCGCCCATGACGCCTACCACTCCTGGCAGATGCGCGCACGCCTGGAGGCGGTGCAGGGTCACGCGGACAACCACGTGATCTGGTTCGGCGCCTTCCCGCTTGCCGGCGACACCGTGTTCACCACCGAGGCCCTGCTGGTCATGGACCGCTGGCTCTCCAACATCGAAGCGGACAACGGCACCACGGCGATCGCCGAGAAAGTGGTGGCGCATAAACCGGCCCAGGCCCGCGACCGCTGTCTGTCGTTGTCGTCACTGTTCGATGACGAAGACCCGCTGGTGCCGCTCACCGGCAACCTGCTTTATCCGGACCCGATCGTACCGGGGCTGGATCCTTCACTGTTACCCGCGCCGCCCGCGCAAGCGGGCCTGGTGCTGGACGCACTCACCGGCCAGGTGTGCGGCCTGGACCTGAGCGCCCTGCAGCTGCCCGGTCAGATCGCCAATCTGCTGGCACCGGTAACGGACCCAGTGGTGGCACTGCAACAACGGGTGGTGCAAACCCGCTTCGGCACCCCTCGCACGGTGGCCGGCGACGCCATCACCACCCTGGTCAACAAGTGTCAGCTCAAGGCGGTCGACCCAGCGGATTATCCGGCCAACCCGCTCGCCGGCATCTTCGACCCGACCGCCTTCGCCGAACGTGTGGCGGAGATATTCCCGGACGGCGTGTGCGATTACACCCGGCCGGGCGCCGGCGTGGTGCCCACCCAGGCCTGGCTGCGATATGGCGATGCCGGGCAAGTGATCGAAGGCGGCGAACCGCTGCCGCAGGAGGGTCCGCTGACGGAAGGCGGTGACGGCGTATCGGCGCCGGCGTTCAGAATCCAACCTTGAAGGGCCGCTTTGTCTTCCCGGTCATGAATGCCTAAACTCGCTGGCATCGCTTCAAGACCGGGAAGGCATAATGAAAAAAATCATTGTTTTGCTGCTGGTGGCCGCTGCCGCCGCCTATTTGTTGCTGTGGCCGGTGCCGGTGGAGCCGGTGGCCTGGGACGCCCCCGAGGCACCGGAATTGGCCGACCGATACGCCACCAACGACGAACTCGCCGACGTTGAACGGCTCGCCGCCGGTCAGGGCCATGGCCCGGAGGACGTGGCCATCGACGACCAGGGCAACCTCTACGTGGGTTATGAAGACGGCCGGCTGGTGCGCTACGACCCGGACGGCGACAACGGCGACCTGATCACCAACACCGAGGGCCGGCCGCTGGGCCTGGATCTGGCGCCGGACGGCACCCTGGTGGTCGCCGACGGCTACCGGGGCCTGTTGCGGGTTAACCCCGCGTCCGGCGCGATAACCGTACTGGCGGACCAGGCTAACGGCGTTCCCTTTCGCTTCACCGACGACGTGGACGTGGCCAGCGACGGCATCGTCTACTTCACCGACGCGTCGAGCAAATTCGGCCCGGCGATGAAGGCCCGTGACGACATCATTGAGCACGGCGGGCACGGCCGGTTCCTCAAGTACGACCCCACTGCCGGCACCACCACCGTACTGATGGACGGCCTGCAATTCGCCAACGGCGTGGCGCTTTCCGAGAACGAGGATTTCGTGCTGGTCACCCAGACCGGCAGCTATAACGTGCTGCGTTACTGGCTCAAGGGCGAAAAGGCGGGCCGCCACGACGTCTTCTTCGACAACCTGCCCGGCATTCCCGACGGCATCTCTGGCAATGGCCAGGGCACCTTCTGGCTGGCGCTGTTCGCGCCGCGCAACGCCGCCCTGGACGCCATGTCCGACAAACCGCTGCTGCGCAAAGTTGTGTTCCGTCTACCCCAGTTCATGCAGCCGCAGCCCGCCCGCCATGGGTTCGTGCTGGGCCTGGATGAAAGCGGCGCGGTCACCGCCAATCTGCAACACCTCGGCGAACAGGCCTTCGCCCCGATCACCAGCGCGGAACAGGCCGGCGACCGTCTCTATCTGGGCAGCCTGATCCGCGACAGCTTCGCCGTCTATCCGCTCAGCGACCAGCAGGAGTAACGCCATGATCCACGCAGCCTTTATCGGTCTGGGCAATATGGGCTATCCGATGGCCGGTCACCTCGCGAAAGCCGACCATACCGTCACCGTCTACAACCGCACCCCTGAGCGGGCCGCGCAATGGACTGAAGAGTACCGCGGCCGGCAGGCGGAAACCCCGGCCCTGGCGGCCCTGGACGCGGACCTGGTGTTGGTGTGCGTGGGCAATGACGACGACCTGCGTCAGGTCACCCTGGGGGACAACGGCGCCGTACAAAGCCTCAAGGCCGGTGCGGTGCTGGTCGACCACACCACCGCCAGCGCCGCCATGGCGCACGCCCTGGACCAGGCCTGCCGTGATCACGATGCGCACTTCATGGACGCTCCCGTGTCCGGCGGCCAGCAAGGCGCCAAGGACGGCGCCCTGTCGATCATGTGCGGCGGCGAGGACAGCGTGTTCGAGCGCGTGCGCCCGCTGCTCGATCATTACGGCAAAAGCGTGGTGCACATGGGAACGGTGGGCCAGGGCCAATTAACCAAGATGGCCAACCAGATCTGCGTGGCCGGCGTGATCGAAGGCGTGGCGGAGGCTATCGCCTTCGCCCAAAAGGCCGGCCTGGACGCGGAAAAGGCGATGCGCGTGATCGGCGCCGGCGCCGGCAGTTCCTGGCAATTGATGAACCGCCATCAGACCATGCTGGCGGACCAGTACGAGCACGGCTTCGCGGTCGACTGGATGCGCAAGGACCTGGATATCTGCCTGGCGGAAGCCAGCCGGCTGGGAGCCCCGCTACCGATGGCGGCGCTGGTCAACGAGCTCTACAAAGAAGTACAGGCCATGGGCGGCGGCCGCTGGGACACGTCCAGCCTGCTGCGCCGCCTGCAACAGCGGCGGGGCTAATCCTCCGCCACCGCCCCGTGGGCGGGCAGCAAGGCCCGGGCGTTGTCCGCCTTCAGTTTGGCCGCCACCGGGTCCGGCAAGGCGTCCAGAAGAGGACGGTACTCACCCAGAATCTCGCCAATGCTATCGAAATGCCCGACCACGTCGCTGCCCAGCACGAAGCGGTCCGGATGATCCCGGATCAGCGCCACCCAGGCGGGGCGCGGCTCGCCGTCCTCGATCAAATAATGCTCGCGGACACTCCATGACAGGTCCACGTAGAGGTTGTCGTACCGCTCCAGCAAGACGCGGATGATTTCATTCAAGGTGGCGAGCGGCGCCTGGCGTTCTTCCACACCGCCGCTGGTGCCGGCGTGGGCGAGAACAAAGCGCGTGTCCGGATTGCTTTTCAGTGCGTCTTCCAGCTCCCCAAGGTAGATCGGCGTCTCCTCACGCAACGAGGTCAGGTTGCTGTGCAACAGCACCGGTAGATCATAGCGGCCCGCCAGGCGGTAGACTTTCATCAGCGCCGGGTGGTTGGCGCGGGCGGTTTCCCCGGCGGTGAGAGCGGTCAGGTCATCGTGGCGGGTGATCACCTCACCGATGCCCCGCCACAGGCCGGGGTAACGCTGGATCAGCGCTTCCACATGGCGGGCGGCGTTCATGTCGGTGGGATTGAAGCCGCTGATGAACGGCGCCAGGCGGCGACGCTGGTCCTCCGGCAGAGCCAGCACCGCGCCGGCGACGATGTCATCGGTGGCGCTGTAGTAATACAGGGGCGCTTCATCCCCCAGGTAATAGCGGGGCCGGCGCGGGGCATCCTGTTGCCATTTTTTGACCACCGGCAAGCCGAACAGCCACGCTTCCTCGACGCCGGCTTTATCCATGGCCGCCAACATCGCGCCGCTGCCATCGCTTTGCTGCATGAAATCCACGTAATGGAGGTGGCCGTCGACCCAACCGTCATCCCCCGCCCACACCAGGCCCACGACGCCCAGCAGCACTGCAAACAACGCGATTCTCATTAAGGTTCTCCCTCGGCGGCGGTCTTTGCGTATCCGCTTAACAGACCCTGGGGGCGGCCAGCGGTTTCACGTAACGGTCATCATTGAACACTTTTTCACAACCGGACGGCGTCAGTCTATTTATGGACATATTCCCTATTTAAGACTTAATATAGAGAAAACCGTCAGGAGGCAGTATGCAACCGGCCATCGAACCTTGCCCCAAACCCCTGGATGACACGGCCCGCCATGCGGCGTTGCGGGCGGTGCTACGCCTTTTCGAGCACTGGCAGTGCTCGGAAAAGGAAAAAACCGCCCTGCTCGGCGTGGGCCGTTCCACCCTGCATAAGTATCAAAGCCGACCGGAAAGCGCCCGGGTCAGCAACGACCTGCTGGAGCGTCTCAGCTATTTGCTGAATATTCATCAGGCACTGCGCACGCTGTTCGGTAACCGGGAAAACGTCTACGGTTTCGTGCGCATGCCGAACCACAATCCGTTTTTCAACGGCGCCAGCCCCATGGACGTGATGAACAACGGCCGGGTGGCCAGCCTTTATGAGGTTCACCGCCAGCTGGACGGACTGCGTGGGGGCCAGTGGTGATCAGCCCGGAAGAGTTGCCGGCGACCGCCCTGCTTCACCAGGACGCCTATCGTCTGGTCAACGGCAAATATCCGCCTATCCAACTGTTTGACGATGTCGCCGACGAGGCCGATTTCGAAGCCTTGTACGCGGTTCAGGCGTTGACCAACCCGCGCATCCAGATGCAAGTCGGGGAGCTGCACCGTGTGCCGCCGGCACGGCGCCCCTGGGGCATTCCCGGCTGCAACTACGCTCTCGGCCCGTTCGTGCATCTGAGCCCTTACGGCTCGCGCTTCTCCGATGGAGAGTACGGCGTATTTTACTGCGCCGAGCGCATGTCGACGGCGATCGCCGAGACCCGCTACCACCAGGAGCGTTACTTTCAGGGGGTACGGGGTTTGAAATTCGATCGCATCGTGATGCGCGGCCTCAGGGTCTGCTTCAGCGCACAGCTACGCAATATCCACGCCCCCTACCGCGACGACGAGGACTGGTATCACCCGGACGATTACGGCAGCGCGCGCCGCCTGGGACGGGTGTTATTCGACGCCGACGAACACGGCCTGGTGTACGGCTCGGTGCGGCATTATCAGGCACGTTGTTTCGCGTTGCTGTCGCCGCACCTGATCGAATCGGTGACGCCGGCCACGCATTATGAATACATCTGGGACGGGGAGCGGATCGCTCATATTCTGACGATTCGGCAGCTCGGTTAGGGACGCCAAATAAAAAGGCCCCGGCTCTTGCGAGCCGGGGCCT
>JBFJUC010000115.1:0-7824 GCA_041624875.1 Alcanivorax sp. | reverse complement strand
GGAACCGCTCAACAAGGTGTTCCTGGCCGACAGCGGCTCGGTGTCCGTGGAGGTGGCGATCAAGATGGCGCTGCAGTACTGGCTCAGCCAGGGGCAGCCCGAGAAGCACCGTCTGATCGCGCTGCGCAACGGCTACCACGGCGACACCTTCGGCGCCATGGCCACCTGCGACCCGGTCAACGGCATGCACCATCTGTTCAGCAAGGTGCTGCCCAAGCACCTGTTCGCCGACGCGCCGGCGGTGGGCTACCACGACGACTGGGACGAGCGGGATCTGGATTCCCTGCGCGGCCTGCTGGAACAGCACGGCCACGAAGTGGCGGCGGTGATTCTGGAACCGATCGTGCAGGGCGCCGGTGGCATGCGCTTTTACCACCCGGAATACCTGCGCGGCGCACGCCGTCTGTGCGACGAGCACGGCGTACTGCTGATTTTCGACGAAATCGCCACCGGCTTCGGCCGCTCCGGCGAACTGTTCGCCATGGACCACGCCGATGTCTGCCCGGACATTCTCTGCCTGGGCAAGGCGCTCACCGGCGGCTACATGACCCTGGCGGCGACCCTGTGCAACGACCGCGTGGCCGCCGGCATCTGTGACGGCGAAGCCGGCGTGCTGATGCACGGGCCTACCTTCATGGGCAATCCGCTGGCCTGCGCGGTGGCTAACGCCAGCATCGACGAGCTGCTGGAGAACGACTGGCAAAGCCGCGTGGCGGCGATCCAGTCCCAACTGCGCCGGGAACTGGCACCGCTGCGCGGTACCCCGGGCGTCGCCGACGTGCGCGCCCTGGGCGCCATCGGCGTGCTGGAACTGGAAACGCCCTGCGACGTGGCCGCCACCCAGAAGCTGCTGGTGGAGCAGGGCGTGTGGATCCGTCCGTTCGGCAAGCTGGTCTACATCATGCCGCCCTACGGCATAGAACCAGACGATTTGAGCCAACTGACGCGGGCGATGGCGGCGGTGGCGGCGGTGGCGGCACGCTAGTGGTGGCCGCCATGACCGAACGACTGGTCCCACACGTCGTCGACGTCCGCCGTGACGTAGGCGTGGGTCATCCAACCGAAGATCACCGGCGCAAAACGGCCCTTGGCCGAGTCGCAGGCCTTACGATTGCTTATCGGGCTCTCCACCCCGAATAGAGGTTGCCCGTCATAGGTCGTACGCCGCCACTCCTGTTCGTCCCAAAGAGGGATGGGGATACAAATGTCGGTGTGCAAATGCCATTGCGTTACGGACAAAGGAACGCGTTCATCAAGCGCCTCCAGGGTCGCGGTCGGTGGGGCGGTGAACATGGCACCCACCAGTTTCAAGCCACCGTCAGCGGTCTGGTGATACAACAATGAACCGGGCTGGGCCGGGTTGAGTGCGTCTTTTTCCTCCGCAGACCGCGACCCATGCACATAGTGCACCTCTTTCAAGGACGGCGGTGGCTCGGGTGGGAACGATCGATACCCATCGGCTTTGGCCACCTCCACATCCCGATACTTACCAATATGCTTCTCTAATTGACGAGCCAGCGCGTCCGCGCGGGCCTGGTCACCGGGTTGAGGGGCACGGGGGCGGGTCATCGTCATGTGGGGGCCCATGCTTTTCAGACCGGCGTCGCGTGCCTTCACTTCGTTGTCCGGTGTGATGATGGCATCGGCAATGAGGTTGTCGGCGATCGAAGCGCAGCCGCTGAGCAGGCCGACGGCTAGAAGATGGCCGGCGCCGAGCACCCAGCGCGGCAGGCGTAGTGACCAGGGTTTTATTGAATCCATTCTATTTAACATAATATACATTACACGTAGTTATCGATATTCAGGGTAATCCTACTACCCGTCACATTTCGGAGCGAATAAAGCGTCCACATAATCTGCCTTCGTTTCAATCATCACGGCGATAACGCCAAAACATTAAATCTAAAAGCCCTAAAAGACATGATGTTACGTTTCATACCTAAGGTGGTTTCTATATATGGATCGGGAAACCATTCCAGGCCTTCGCGGGCTTTTCATGGCAAACCATTAGGCTCGACATGGCGGCGCCAACGGTTCCGGACGGCGCGTCTTTACTGATAAAGGGAATCATTGTCCTTTATGATGGTCCACTCCCGGGGTGAATCACCACATCAGAAATATTGGGGGTAACAGTACGGATGCGCGATTGCGACACTGCGGGATTGACCGGCGTTTTGGGTGCTCGTCGTTTATGGCTTGGCCTGACTGGCTTGTTGGCGTTGCTCACGCTGGAATCGGTGGCCGCCCGGGAGCCGGTCTCTCTGGTCACGGTGGAACCCCGTCAGCTTGAGGAACGCTTGCCGCTTACCGGCACCCTGACGGCCAAACGCGCCGCCCTGCTGTCCACCTCCGTTTCCGGTCTGGTGACGACGCTCAACGTAGACCTGGGCGATCGCATGGAACAGGGTGACGTGCTGCTGGAGCTGGATGCGGAGCTGAATCGCCTCGCCTTGGAAGGCGCCCGCGCCGCCGCCGCGGAGGCGGAAGCCACTCTGGCGGACGCCCGCCGGCGCCTGGAGGAAGCCAGCACGCTGGCGGCCCGTCAGAGTATCGCCGCCACCCAGGTGCGCGGCCTGGAATCCGAGGTGCAGGTGGCCCGTTCTTCCCTGGCCGGGGCCCGCGCCGAGGCTCGCCGGCAAAACGCCCTGCTCGCCCGCCATGTCTTGAAGGCCCCTTTCGACGGCGTGATCAGCCAGAAGCAGACCGAAGTCGGCGAATGGGTGACGCCGGGCACCTCGGTGCTGGAGTTGGTGAGCCTGGAGGATTTGCGTGCCGATCTGGCGGTACCGCAGGAGTATTTCCCCCGGGTATCCAAGGAGGACCGTCTGGAAGTACGGCTGGGCGGCGACACCGGCCCGGCCTACCCCGCCACCATTTCCGCCATTGTGCCGGTCAACGACCCTAGCGCCCGGACCTTCCTGGTGCGGGCGGAACTGGCGTCGCCGCCGGCGCTGACACCGGGTATGTCAGTGCGCGCCACCCTCTTCCTGCGCGGTGACGAGGCCACCCTGGCGGTGCCCCGCGACGCCTTGGTGCGCTACCCGGACGGCCGGGTGTCGGTGTGGCTGGCGGAGGACAGCAACGATGGTTTGGTGGCGCGGGAACAGCGCATCCGCATCGGCGACGGGCTGGCCGATCTGGTCACCGTGAAGGAAGGGTTGTCCGCCGGCGACCGCGTGGTGGTGCGCGGCAACGAAAGCCTGACCGACGGCCGCGCGCTGCGGGTGTCCGAATGAGGTTTCGCCGTGTTTGAGAAGATTGTCCGCAACGGCACCCTGATGACCGTGGTGGTGCTGATCATCACCATTCTCGGCGTGCTCGCCGCCCTGCGCATCCCGGTGCAGATGATCCCGGACCTGGAAGTGCGCACCATTACGGTACAGACCAGCTGGCCGGGCGCCACGCCCCAGGACGTGGAGAAAGAGATTCTGATCGAGCAGGAAGAATACCTGCGCAATATCCCCAATCTGCGCCGGCTCACCGCCACCGCGCGCAGCGGTGACGCGGAGATCGAGCTGGAATTTCCGTTCGGCGTGGACATCACCGAAACACTGATCCGCGTCAACAACGCGCTCAGCCAGGTGCCCTCCTACCCGGACAACGTGGACCAGCCACGCATTCTGTCCACGTCGTTTTCCGCCAACGCGTTCATGTACTACCGGGTCTCGCCCCAGGAAGGCAATCCCAAGGACCTGGACATGGACATGATGCGGGACTTCATCGACGACAATGTGCGTACCCGCATGGAAAGCGTCGCCGGTGTCTCCCAGGTGGAGCTGCGCGGCGGCGCCGAGCGCCAGATTCGCGTGTTGCTGGACCCGCAGAAGCTGGCGGAACGGGGCTTCACCGTGATGCAGGTGCGCGAGGCTCTGCTAAGCCGCAACCAGGATGTGTCCGGTGGCGAGGTGGACAGCGGCAAGCGGCGATATCTGTTGCGCACGGTGGGGCGTTTCGACCAGGTGCCGCAGCTGCTGGACCTGATTCTGGCGCGCCGCGACGACAGCGTGATCCGTCTGCGTGACGTGGCCACCGTGGAGCTGGACCATTTCCCGGTGCGTGCTGAGTCGTTCGTCAACGGCGAACCGGTGATCAGCCTGGCGGTACGCCGCGAAACCGGCTCCAACGTGATCGACATCAAGTACGCCATGTTCGATCAGGTCGATTTGATCAATCAGGAGGTGCTGGAACCGGCCGGCATGCGCATGTCGCTGATTTCCGACGACGTGCGCTACGTGGAAGCCTCGGTGGCTAATGTCTGGACCAACCTGGCGATCGGCGCCGTGTTCGCCACCCTGGTGATGTTCCTGTTCCTGCGTTCGGTGCGCGTTACCGCCGTGGGCGTCGTGGGCATCCCGATCTGCACCATCGCCGCTTTCCTGGGTCTGCTGCTGGCCGGGCGCACCATCAATGTGATCTCGCTGGCCGGGGTGGCGTTCGCCATCGGCATGACGCTGGACAATTCCATCGTTGTTCTGGAGAGCATCGAGATCGAGCGGCGCAAGGGGCTGGATCGGTTCCGCGCCTCGGTGGAGGGCATCCGCAAGGTGTGGCCGGCGGTGTTCGCCTCCACGCTGACCACGGTGCTGGTGTTCCTGCCGGTGGTGTTCATTTCCCAGGAAGCCGGGCAGCTCTATTCCGACATCGCCATCGCCGTGTCCGCGTCGATTCTGATCTCCATGCTGGTGGCGATGACCGTGATTCCGACCCTGGCGGCGCGCCTTGATTTCCGCGCGGTATTCGACCATGACGGCCAGGACAGCGGCTGGTTGCGGCGCGTGCACGGCCTCTCCCACTGGCTCAGCGCCACCGCGCCCCGGCGCCTGGCGACCATCGCCGCCACGGTTACCGGCGGCGCCCTGGTGCTGGTGCTGCTCACGCCGCCGGCGGAGTATCTGCCCGAGGGTGAGGAAGCGAAGACTTTTGCCTCCATGAACGCGCCGCCGGGTTATAACCTGAATGCCATGGTAGAGATCGGCAAAGAGGTACAGGCCCACTTTCTGCCCATGGTGGACGCCGACCCGGTCGCCTGGGAGCGCGGCGAGCTGCCGGCGCCGCCGATCCGCTACTTGAACCTGTCCATTGAGGCCCAGAGCCTGCGCATCATTGCCGAGCCGGTGGATCCGGATCAGATGGAAGCGCTGATGGACGCCATCACCGCCTATTACGAGCGCTACCCCGGCATGCGCGCCTTCGCCGCGCGTGGCTCGATCATCTCCAGCAATGACGGCGGCACCCGCAGCGTCAATCTGGATATTTCCGGCAACGATCTCGCCACTCTTTATGAGGTGGCGCAAACCGCCTACCGGCGCGCCGAAGCGGTGTTCGAGAACCCGCGCATCCAGAGCCAGCCGGCCAGCCTGTCCCTGGCTCAGCCGCTTCTCGAGGTGCGCCCGGACTGGGAACGAGCCGCCGAGCTGGGCCTGAGCGCTGGCGACATCGGCTTCACCGTGGCGGCGCTCACCGACGGCGCCTTCATGGACGAATTCTTCCTTGGTGACGACAAGGTCGACATCTACGCCTACAGCAACGCCGGGGTCGATCCGGATCTGGCCGCCCTGCCCTCGCTGCCGGTGCACACGCCCCAGGGCGCCACCGTGCCGCTGTCCTCGGTGGCGCGGCTGGTGGAAACCGTGGATACGAGTAGTGTGCGCCGGGTCAACGGCCGCCGAACCGTAACGCTGAACATCATTCCGCCCCGCTCCGTGGCACTGGAAACCGGCGTCGCCATGGTGCGCAACGACGTGATCGGCGCCCTACGTGAAGCCGGCGAAATTCCGCCGGAGGTGAACGTGGATATCTCCGGCGCCAGCGATCAGCTGCAGGCCACCCAGGAGGCCCTCGGCGGCAACTATGTGGTGGCGGTGTTGCTGGTGTATTTGTTGCTGGTGGCGATCTTCACCCACTGGGGCTACCCGCTGCTGATCATGACCACCATTCCGGTGGGCATCGCCAGCGGCATCCTCGGGCTGGCGCTGTTGAACGGTCTCGGCGGCCTGATGCCCCTGGTGGGCTTGCCGGGGTTCAGTCAACCGTTCGATATGATCTCCATGCTGGGTTTTCTGATCCTGATGGGCACGGTGGTCAACAACCCGATTCTGATCGTGCACGAGGCGCTCACCAATCGCCGTGGCGGCATGGCCGTGGCCGAATCCGTCAGTGCGGCGGTGCGCTCGCGGCTGCGCCCGATCGCCATGACCACCATCACCACGGTGTGCGGCCTGGCGCCGCTGGTGTTGATTCCCGGCGAAGGCACCGAGCTGTATCGCGGTGTCGGCGCCATCGTACTGTTCGGCCTGCTGGGCACCGCCATTATCACGGTGACCTTCTTGCCCGCGCTCACCGCCACGGTGCTGCGTCTCACCGAGCGCCGTTGAGCAGGGCTCTGGCGCCGCCGTCCGCCTCTGTTGCATGATTGTAACCGAGGCGGCCGTTTCGGCCGTCGCGTTAAGGAGCTGTTGCGATGACGACCCTGAAGGACACCGCCGGCCAGGGCGGGGGCATTCTGGTTTTTCTCGACCGTGATCTGAAAGCGCCGCAGCCGGCGCTGACCAAGGGCCTGAAGCTGGCGCGCGCCGCCGGCTTGCCGGTAACGGTGATGGTCAACAGCGATTCGGCGGCGATGCGCCGGGCGGTGGGCCTGGACGAGGAGCGCCGTCAGGCGGCGGAGAAACAGATTCGGAAGGCCTGGGACAAACGCATCGACGCGCTGTGCGGCGACCACCCCGTGGACAAGCGCATCGTTTCCTCCCGGGACAGCGAACAGGCGCTGCGGGACACGGTGCGTGACTGCCGCCCGATTCTCAGCGTGGTGCATACCAGCGACGAAGGCCGGCTACACCGCCATTTGTTCACCCCCCGCGACTGGCTGCTGATGCGTCACGCCCCGGGCGCGGTGCTGTGCGTGCACTCGGAGCCTTGGAACGAGACGCCGAAGTTCACCGCCGCGGTGGAGCCGGAACAGTATGAAGGTGGGCTGGACGATAGCGTGATCGGCGCCGCCGGCTATTGGTGCGAGCAATCGCATGGCGAGCTGGAAGCGGTGCACGTCCTGGAGCACCCGGACGAAACCCTGTTGCTGGTGGCCGGCGAAGCGCTGCCGGAATACGCCGCCAGTGCCGCCAACATTCGCGATTATCATCAGAAAGCGCTGGACGCGTTCGCCGAGCGCCACGGCCTGCCGAAGGATCGCGCCAACCTGCTTGAAGGGCCGGTATCGCGGACCCTGGCGGGCTACTGCGAGGAACAGGGCAGCGACTGTCTGGTGGTGGGCACCGTGCGCCGCAACCCGGTGGAGCGGTTACTGCTGGGCGCCACCGCCGAAGGGCTCCTCACCCGGGCCGGCTGTGACGTCATGGTGGTCAAACCGGACGACTTCGAGTCCGACTGGCTGTAAGCAGCCGGCGGCGCGCCTTGAAGGGGCTCAGGCGGCCCCTTCCGCGCGCCGGAATACCGGTTTGGTGTCGGTGGAGGCCGCCTTGTCGTAGCGGTAGCCGGCGACGCGGAACCTGTTCAGCTGCGCCGGCGTTTCAATCCCGTTCTGCAGAATCCAGGCGGCCATCAGCCCCCGTGCTTTCTTGGCATAGAAGCTGATCACCTTGTACTTGCCGTTTTTCTCATCCTGGAACACCGGCTCAATCACCGGCCCGGGCAGCTGCCCGGGGCGCACCGATTTGAAGTACTCGTTGGACGCCAGGTTGATCAGCACCTCGGTGCCGGCGGCCTTCATGTCCTTATTCAGCTGCCCGGTGATTCTGTCACCCCAGAACTGGTAGAGATCCTTACCGCGCTCGTTATCCAGGCGAATCCCCATTTCCAGCCGATAGG
>JBFJUC010000114.1:0-7916 GCA_041624875.1 Alcanivorax sp. | reverse complement strand
CTGGTTCTGGCCGTCGTTCTGATGGCCCTGGACCAGCGCAGTAAGTGGGTGGAGCCGCTGCGTTACGGCGTCGGCTATCTGACCGCCCCGGTGCACTACCTGGCCCATTTGCCGGTGGATTCCGCTCGCTGGCTGGGGCGCCTCTCCGAAACCCGCTCCAACCTGATGGAATCCCGCGAGCGCCTGGAGCGCCAGGTGCTGATCCTGGAGCAGAAGGTCCAGCGTCTGGCGGTATTGCAGGCGGAAAACGTGCGCCTGCGGGAGCTGCTGAATTCCTCCGCCAACCTGGACGCTTCGGTGCTGGTGGCGGAAATCATCGGCGTTGATCCCGACCCCAACCGCCAGGAACTGGTGATCAACAAGGGCGGCCAGGACGACGTGTTGCAGGGCCAGGCGGTGCTGGAGTCCCAGGGCCTTATCGGTCAGGTGGTGGAAACCGGGCCGCTGTCCGCCCGGGTGCTGCTGATCACCGACGCCAGCCACGCCATGAGCGTGCAGGTGAACCGCAACGGGGTGCGCGCGATCCTTGCCGGCACCGGGCAGGGCAGCCGCCTGCGGCTGCTGTACGTGCCCGATACCGCCGACATCAAGGAGGGCGACCTGCTGGTGTCCACCGGTCTTGGCCAGCTGTACCCGCGCGGCTACCCGGTGGCCCGGGTGAGCCGGGTGAGCCACCAGTCCGGCGCCGCCTTCGCGGACATCGAGGCCCGTCCCACCGCCCGTCTGGACCGGGTCAGCCACGTGCTGCTGGTGCAGTCCATGGAGCCGGTGTCGATCCCGGATGTGGCCCCTGAAACACCTTCCGACGAGCCGACGCCCGAGGAGCTGCCCGATGATGAATAACGAGCGGCCGGCCGGCACCGGTGTGATCCTGGTGACCTTCGTGGTCGCTGCCCTGCTGGAAGTCATCCCGCTCAACCAGACGCTGGACTGGGTACGTCCGGAATGGATGCTGCTGGTGCTGCTGTACTGGGTGCTGTCGTTGCCGCACCGCATCGGCGTGCTGTGGGGCTTTTTGGTGGGCCTCTATTTGGACGTGCTGGTGGGCGCGACCCTGGGCCAGTGGGCCCTGTCCTATGCGTTCGGCGCCTACTTCATGCTGGCGGCCTATAAACGCATGCGGGTGTTCCCGCTGTTGCAGCAAAGCGCCGTAGTGTTCCTGCTGGTGGGGTCCGCCCATCTGATCGCCTACCTGGTGCAAGAGTCCGTCGGCCGGACCCTGTATCCTCCTTACACGATTCTGTATTCCGCCGCCGCCAGCGCGGTGCTCTGGCGACCGCTGTGCACGGCCCTGCGCTGGACCCAGCACCGCTTTTTGGTGCGCTGACGTCGCACCCGTTCAGACCACCGAACCAAGGAGCGCTCCATGCTTTACCTCGCATCCGGCTCGCCCCGGCGGGCGGAACTGTTGGCGCAAATCGGCGTGCCCTGCACGGTGCTGACAGCGCCGGGCATTGACGAAAGCGTCCACGTCGGCGAACCCCCACGCGACTATGTCGCCCGTATGGCGCGGCAAAAGGCCGCCGCCGGCCGTGCCGCCGCGCCCGGCCCGGCGCCGGTGCTGGGCGCCGACACCGCGGTGGTGCTTGGCGACCGAGTGCTGGGCAAACCCGCCGACGACGCCCAGGCGCTGGCCATGCTCCGCGACCTCCAGGGCCGGGAACACCGGGTGCTCTCCGCGGTCTGCTTGATGGCCGCTGACACCCCGCGCCTGGCCCTCTCCGAAACCCGGGTCCGGCTGCGGGCGCTGGACGACGAACGCCTGCTCGCCTACGTGGCCACCGGCGAAGGGCGCGACAAGGCCGGTGCCTACGGCATTCAGGGCCTGGGCGCGGCTCTGGTGGCGTCGCTGAGCGGCAGCTACAGTGGGGTGGTCGGCTTACCCCTGGAAGAAACGGTGCCGCTCCTGGAATGGGCCGGCGTGCCCTACTGGCAACCCTGTTGATCGACTGAGGCCGCGGTGAAAAACGAAAGCCCTCGCTGGAGATCCCCCCTGCGTGGCCGGCTGTGGTGGCTGGTGGCGACGCCCGTGCTGTTGCTGGCGGCCTACGTGGTGGTGGCGCGCCAGTTAATGCTGCTGGTGCCCGATTACCGCCAGGAGCTGGAAACGGTGCTCGAAGAGCATCTCGGCTTCGCCGTCGTTATCGAGGAATTGGACGGCAGCATGGACGGCCTGACGCCGCGCTTCGAAGTGCGTGGTCTGACCCTGCCGCACGCCGAAGGCGAGCCGGCGCTGCGCCTGGACCAGGTGTCGGCCAGCGTGTCGATTCTGCCCACCTTGTTCCATCGCGACCTCTATCTGCGGGAGTTGCGCATCAAGGGCGTGGACGTGCACCTGGTCCGTGGTGAGGACGGTGGCATCCGCCTGCGTGGCCTGGAAGTGCTGCAGGACCGGGAGCAGGGCGATCCCGCCGATGGCCTGCGCGCGCTCTACCGGCAGCAGCGCATCCTGGTGGAGGACGCGCGGTTTTCGTTGGACTGGCCAGGGCTGCCGCCGCTGGCGGCGTCCTCGCTGACCCTGGCGATGGATAATAGCGGTGATGGCCACGCGGTCTCGGTGCGGGTAGAAGCCCGCGACCGGCCGTTCGCCGTGGACGCCCGCCTGCGCGTGGACGGCGACCCGCTCAGCCTGGAGCAACTCGATGCGCGCGGCTATCTGGACGTCAATGGCGAACGCTTACACGAGTGGCTGCCCGAAGCGCGCGACTGGCCGTTGGATCTGGCCCGGCTCGACGGTCGGGTGCGGGTCTGGACAGCGATTACCGGCGGCCAGGTACGCTCCGCCCAGGTGCGCCTGAGTGCGCCCTCTGTCACCCTTACCGACGGCGATCAGCCCTGGCCGCTCACCGATATCAACCTGGACGCTCAGTTGAGCCGGTCCGCCAACGGCGACGGCCAATTGTCGGTGACCGCGCTGAGCGGCCAGACGCCGGCCGGCGCGGTGGCGCCGGGTCCGGTGGCGCTCAGCTGGCGAGTGGCGGAGGGCGGCGCGCACTGGCGCTTCCAGGGCGAGGACCTGGCCATCCACGCGCTCAGCCGGCAACTGTCGGAATGGCCGTTCGCGCTGCCGGAAGGGCTCGGCACGATCCGCGACCGGTTGCGCGAGCATCAGCCCCGGGGCGTGCTGCAACAGCTTTACCTGGCCGGGGTGGAGGGTCGGGTGGACGCGATCCAGGCCCGTTTCGCCGGCCTCGCCGCCGACGCCCTGGACCGGGTGCCCGGCGCCCGTGGCCTGAACGGCTGGGTGGCCGGCGGCCCGCGACACGGCGTGGCGCGTATCAACGGCGACCCGTTGCAGCTCACCGTGCCCCGGCTCTATGGGCACCCGTTGAGCGCCCGCTTCAACGGCGTGCTGCGTTGGTTCAGCGATGAGGGCCGCTGGTCGGTGGAGACCGGCACCCTGATGGCCGCCAACGACGATGCCCGGGGTGTCGCCATGTTCCGTGTGGAGGGGGGCGACGGGTTGCCGGTGCCGGAGTTGCGCCTGCTCGCCGACATTCATGACGGCGACGCGGCCCGCGCGGCGCACTACATTCCCATGGAAAAACTGCCCGACCCGCTCAGTGACTGGTTGGCGCAGGCGTTCCGTGGCGGCCATCTGGACCAGGGCCGTTTTCTCTACCGGGGTCCGATCAAAATCGACCCACAACAGCAGCAGGATCGCACCTTCCAAATGCGCTTCCAGGGGCGGGAGATGGGCCTGTCGTTCCTGCCCGACTGGCCGGTGGCCACCGGTATCCAGGCCGATGTGCTGATCGACGGGCGCCAGGTCAGCGGCCAGGTTGCCCAGGGACGGTTGTTCGACAGCGACTTGCGCCAGGTCACCGTGGATCTGCCGGCGGTGGACGATCCGTCGCGCCGGCATCTGGTGATCCAGGGGCACGTGCAAGGTCCGGCCACCGACCTGGACCGTGTGTTCCACGACACGCCGCTCGCCGGGCAACTGCCCGCCGGGCTGCTTGACTGGCGGTTCCGCGCCGGCCAGGTGGGCGGCCATCTGTTGCTCGACCTGCCGCTGACCCAAAACGGGTCCGAACCGATGGTGATCGTCGATGGCCGCGGCGAGGGCATCACGCTGGCCAACGACTCTCTGGATCTGACCGTCACCGATGTCACTGCCCCGGTCTATTTCCACCTGCGCGAAGGCATCAATATGCCCCGCCTGGAGGGCAAAGCGCTGGGCGGCAGTTTCACCGGTTCCTGGCTGACGCGGGGGCCGGACAGCCAGATGCAGCTTAACGGCGCCTTGCCGGTGGCGCGGCTGCGTAGCTGGTTGGACCTGGACTGGCCGGTGCCGGTGTCCGGGCGCCTGCCGGTGGAGCTCGACCTGGGGATGCCCTGGCGGGGCATGCCGTTGCGCGTGGAAGCGCGCTCCACCCTGAAGGGGGTCAAGGTGGACGCCCCGGCGCCGCTGGGCAAAAGCGCCGACACCGTGCGCGGCAGCCGGCTGGTGTGGCGCGTCGGTCAGGCGCAGAGCCTGAGCGTCAACTACGGCGAGGTGGCGCGCGGGCGTTTCCGCACCGGCGATACCTTTGCCGGCGCCGTGGGCCTGGGTGGCGTGGCGCCACCGGCGTTGCCCGCGCAGGGGCTGGTGATCGAGGGCCGCGCGGACCGCGCCAGGGCCGCCGAGTGGCTGGACTTCGTGCAGGGCCTGAACAAAGGCGGCGGGCAGGGCGGTAGCGACGCCGTGTCGGCCTCGCTGGTCCGCCGGGTGGCGGTGACGGTGACGGATCTGGACCTGTTCGGCGTGGCGCTGTCCGACGCCCGCTTCATCGCCGCGCCCCACCAGAGCGGCTGGGAATTCAATCTGGCGGCGCCGGCCCTGGCCGGCACGCTGCGTCTGCCCGACAACTACCGGGCCCGGGGGGAGCGACCGTTGACGCTGGCCATCAGCCGTCTGCGACTGCCGGATAATCCCCTCACCGGTGGCGCTGAGGGCGGTCAGAACGGTGATAGCAGCGAGCGCCTGTCGCCGACCTCGGTACCGGTGATGGACGTGACCCTCACCGACGCCCGTATCGGGCGGGACGTGCTGGGTGACTGGTCCACTCGGGTTCGTCCGGTGGACGGTGGCGTGCGCGCTGAAGCCCTGCGCGGTGAATGGCGCGGCGTCCGGGTGGACGGCAACCTCAGCTGGACCGAAAACCCAGCGGGGGGGCAGCGCACCCGTTACCGGGGCAGCGTGGTCTCGGAAGACCTTAAGGACACCCTGACCGCTTGGGGTCTGCCGGTGCTGCTGGAAAGCGAGGACGCCCGCGCCACGCTGGATCTGTCCTGGCCAGACTGGCCGCTGAGCCCCGATTACCTGGCCCTGAACGGCGACGCCCGCCTCGATATCGGCGAGTGTTTGATTCCCGATCCACAAAAGCGCACCTCGGTGTTGCGCGTGCTGGGCGTGCTCAATGTGGCCAATATCCAGCGCCGCCTGCGTCTGGATTTCTCCGACCTGTATCAGGAAGGGCTGAGCTGCGATTCTATTAAGGGGGAATTCGCGTTCGACGGCGCCGCGCTCACCGCCCGCGATGTGTCCATCGAATCGCCGTCCGCCGCCTTCGAGATCAATGGCCAGGCGGATCTGGCGGCGCAAACCCTCAATCAGGAAGTGGCCATGACGCTGCCGCTGTCCAGTAACCTCTACGCGGGCTGTCTGGCCGGCCCGGCGGTGTGCGCCGGTATCTTTGTGGTGGAACGCCTCTGGGGTGATAAGCTGGATAAGACCACGACCATCACTTACCAGGTATCCGGCCCCTGGCAGGATCCCAAGGTGAAAGAGACGGAGGGCTTTCTTGAGTAGCAGCCAGCACGCCGCGTCTGTTTGCCGCGTGGCCGCCGTGCAGATGACCAGCGGTGCCGACACCGACGCCAACCTGCGCGCCGCCGGCGACGCCCTGGCCCGGGCCGCCGAGGGCGGCGCTCAACTGGCGGTGTTGCCGGAGAATTTTGCCGGCTACGGCGTCGACTACCGTGCCCTGGGCGAGCGCTACGGCGAGCTGTGCGGCTGGTTGATCGAGCGGGCCCGGACCCTGGGTCTGTGGGTGATCGGCGGCAGCCTACCGGCGCTGACCCGGCCCGGTGGCGAACCGGTGCCGGCGCCCCGGGTGCGCACCCGCAGCGTGTTGGCCGGCCCGGACGGCGAGATCACCGCCCTCTATGACAAACTGCACCTGTTCGACGCGGACGTGAGCGACCGCCAGGGCCGCTACCGGGAATCGGACGTGTTCGAGCCCGGCGAGCAGGCGGTGGTGGCCACCGCCGCCGGCCTGCAGGTGGGCCTGGCGATCTGCTACGACCTGCGTTTCCCGCTACACGCGCGGGTGCTGGCGGACCGGAGTGCCGGTCTTATCGTTTATCCCAGTGCCTTTACCGCGACCACCGGCGCCGCTCACTGGGAGCTGCTGTTGCGCGCCTGCGCGGTGCAGAACGGCTGCTACGTGCTGGGCGCCAACCAGTGCGGCCGGCACAGCGAAGCCCGCGCCAGTTTTGGCCACTCCATGCTGGTGGACCCCTGGGGCCGGGTGGTGGCCCGCGCCGAAGGCGACCAGGCGGATCGCCCCGGCGTGGTATTCGGCACCGTCGACCCCGCCGTGCTCGATCAAGTACGCTCCGGCCTGCCGGTGCACACCCATCAACGATTCAAGGTGAACGGTCCTTATGATCTCTAACCAACGGACCTCCGACAGCGAGCGGCTTTCGCTGGCCTCGGACATTCTGCTGGCCCCGGCCCAACTGGGCACCGACCAGTTGCAAAGCCTGTTGGGCGGCAAGCTGGCCGGCCGGGCCGACTACGCCGACGTCTACTTCCAGCACAGCCGCCACGAGGCCTGGATTCTCGAGGACGGGCTGGTGCGCGACGCCAGCTTTAACCTGGAGCGCGGCGCCGGGGTGCGTCTGGTCAGCGGTGACAAGACCGGCTTCGCTTACAGCGACGACATCTCCCTGGACGCGCTCACCCAGGCGGGCAGCGCCGCCGCTGCCATCGGTCGCCAGGGCAAGGAGCAATCGGTGCGCATCGGCGCGGCCAAAACCATGCCGGCCCGCTACCCGGCGTTGGACCCGCTGCCCGGCTGGAGCAGCGAAATGAAAGTGGCGCTGTTGCAGGAGATGGACCGCCTGGCCCGCTCCCTGGACCCGGCGGTAAAGGAAGTCACCGTTAGCCTCAGCGGCGAGCAGGACGTTGTTCTGGTGGCCGCTACCGACGGCACCCTGGCCGCCGATGTTCGGCCGTTGATCCGCTTCAATATTTCCGTGATCGCCGAACGCGGCAGCCGCCGTGAGCGCGGCAGCGCCGGCGGTGGCGGCCGGGTGGCCTACGACTGGCTGCGCGAAGACGGTCGGTTGGAAGCCTGGACCCGCGACGCGGTGCGCCAGGCGTTGCTCAACCTGGACGCGGAACCGGCGCCGGCGGGCACCATGCCGGTGGTGCTGGGTCCGGGCTGGCCGGGCGTGCTGCTGCACGAAGCGGTGGGCCATGGCCTGGAAGGCGACTTCAACCGCAAGGGCACCTCCATGTTTGCCAAGATGATGGGCCAGCAGGTGGCGTCCAGCCTCTGCACCGTGGTCGACGACGGCACCCTGCCGGATCGGCGCGGCTCGCTCACCGTCGACGACGAGGGCACCCCGGGGGGCTACAACACCCTGATCGAGAACGGCAAGCTGGTCGGCCACATGCAGGACAAGACCAATGCCCGCCTGATGGGCGTGGCGCCCACCGGCAACGGTCGCCGCGAATCCTACGCGCACCTGCCGATGCCGCGCATGACCAACACCTACATGCTGCCCGGCGAATCCGATCCGGAAGACATCCTCGCCAGCCTGGACCGGGGCATCTACGCGGTGAATTTCGGCGGCGGCCAGGTGGACATCACCTCCGGGCGCTTCGTGTTCTCCACCAGCGAGGCCTACCTGGTGGAGAAGGG
>JBFJUC010000113.1:0-7941 GCA_041624875.1 Alcanivorax sp. | reverse complement strand
GTCCATGTCCAATCCGATGGATGAGGACTTCGATTACGCCGAAGCCTTCAAAAGCCTGGATCTGGCGGCGCTGAAAAAAGACCTTACCGATCTGATGACCGACACCCAGGACTGGTGGCCGGCGGACTTCGGCCATTACGGCCCGATGTTTATCCGCATGGCCTGGCACAGCGCCGGCACCTACCGCATCGGCGACGGCCGGGGCGGCGCCGGCACCGGTACCCAGCGGTTCGCGCCGCTCAATAGCTGGCCGGACAACGTCAACCTGGATAAAGCCCGCCGCCTGCTGTGGCCGATCAAGAAAAAGTACGGCAACAAGATCTCCTGGGCCGATCTGATCGTGCTCACCGGTAACGTGGCACTGGAATCCATGGGTTTCAAAACCTTCGGTTTCGCCGGCGGTCGCGAAGACCTCTACGAGCCGGAGGACGACATCTACTGGGGTGTGGAAGACACCTGGCTGGACGATAAGCGTTACTCCGGCGAACGGGATCTGGAAGATCCGTTGGCGGCGGTGCAAATGGGTTTGATCTACGTGAACCCGGAAGGCCCCAATGGCGACCCGGACCCGCTGAAGGCGGCGCACGACATTCGTGAAACCTTCGCCCGCATGGCGATGAACGATGAAGAAACCGTGGCGTTGATTGCCGGCGGCCACACCTTCGGTAAAACCCACGGCGCCGGCGATCCTGAGTTGGTGGGGCCGGAGCCGGAAGCGGCGCCGATCGAAATGATGGGCCTGGGCTGGAAGAGCACCCACGGTTCCGGCTTCGGCGACGACACCATCGGCGGCGGCCCGGAAGTAACCTGGACGCAGAAGCCCACCGAATGGTCCAACCTGTTCTTCGATAACCTGTTCAAGCATGAGTGGGAGTTGGAAAAGAGCCCGGCCGGCGCCCAGCAGTGGGTCGCCAAGGACGCGGACGCGGATATCCCCTACGCCCAGGACAAGAGCAAGAAGCGCAAGCCGACCATGCTGACCACCGACTTGTCGCTGCGCTTTGATCCGGAGTACGGGAAAATTTCCCGCCGCTTCTACGAGCACCCGGAAGCGTTCGCCGACGCTTTCGCTCGCGCCTGGTACAAGCTCACTCACCGGGACATGGGCCCGATCGAACGGTACCTGGGCCCGGAAGTACCCCAGGAAGAGCTGATCTGGCAGGACCCGGTGCCCGAGGTCGACCACCCATTGATCGACGACAAGGACATCGCCAGCCTTAAAGGCAAGATCGTTGATGCCGGCCTGAGCATTCCCGAGATGGTGAAAGTGGCCTGGGCGTCCGCGTCGACCTATCGCGGTTCCGACATGCGCGGCGGCGCCAACGGGGCTCGCCTGCGTCTGGAGCCGCAGAAAAACTGGGAAGTGAACGAGCCCGGGCAGTTGGACAAGATTCTGAAAACCCTGGAAGACATTCAGAGCGAGTTCAACAACGCCCAGTCCGGCGGCAAAAAAGTATCGCTGGCGGATCTGATCGTGCTGGCCGGTTGCGCCGGTGTCGAGAAAGCCGCGGCGAATGGCGGCCACCAGATTACCGTGCCGTTCACCCCCGGTCGTACCGACGCCTCGTTGGAACAGACCGACGTGGATTCCTTCGAGTATCTGGAACCGTTCGTGGATGGCTTCCGCAACTACCGTAAGGCGGCGTACCCGTTGCCGGCGGAACATCTGCTGATCGACCGCGCCCAATTGCTCACCCTGACGGCGCCGGAGATGACCGTGTTGGTGGGCGGCATGCGGGCCATGAACGCCAACTTCGACGGCTCCAAACACGGTGTCTTCACCGACCGCCCGGAAGCGCTCAGCAATGACTTCTTCAAAGTGGTGGTGGACATGAGCATCGCCTGGGCGCCTCAGTCCGAGGACGATGACTATCTGTTCGAGGGCCGTGATCGCAGCAGCGGGGATCTGAAGTGGACCGGCACCCGGCTGGACCTGGTGTTCGGTGCGAACTCTCAGCTTCGCGCGCTTTCAGAGGTGTACGGCGCGGACACCGCCGAGAAGAAGTTCGTGAAGGATTTCGTCGCCGCCTGGGACAAGGTCATGAACCTGGGCCGCTTCGATCTGAAATAACCGCTTTGTAGCAGCGGGTCTATGTGGGAGCGGGCCCCGCCCGCACCCACGCTTGCTACCGGTACTTGCGGTTGAGCTTGCGCATGCCGCCGATCCAGCGGTCATAGTTCTCGGTTTTGTTGCGCATGTACTGCAGCACTTCCTTGTGCGGCAGCACCAGGAAGGTTTCCTGTTCAATGGCTTCCAGGCAAGCCTGAGCCACCGGCTCCGGATCCATCATGCCGTCCACGCTGGCCACGTGGTCTTCCTTTCCTTTGGTCATGTTGGTGCGCACCGCCTGCGGGCACAGCACCGATACCTTGATGCCGTCGTCGCCGTAGGTGAGTGCGATCCACTCCGCCAGGCCCACGGCGGCGTGCTTGGTGACCGCATAGGGTGCCGAGCCGATCTGTGACAGCAGACCGGCGGCGGAAGCGGTGTTAAGAAAATAACCGCCACCCCGTTCGATCATCTTCGGTGCCAGATGGCGGGCCGCGTAGATGTGCGCCATCACGTTGATGTCCCAGATCTTCTGCCACTGATCGTTGGCCACTTCCGGACCGCCGGGTACGGAGATGCCGGCATTCGAGCAGAACAGATCGATCGGGCCCACGTCGTTTTCGGTGTCATCGATCAGCGCTTTGATGTGGTCTTCGTTGGACACGTCCACTTTGCGGCCAATACCGTCCACCCTCTTTGCGGTGGCGTCGGCGCCCTCACCGTCCAGGTCCACGCACACGATTTTTTTTGCGCCGGCTTTAGAAAAAACATCTGCCAACGCGCGGCCAATACCGCCAGCGGCCCCGGTGACCACCACAATTTTATCTTTAAGTTCCATGTCGTTCTCCTTACTTCAGCTCCACATAAAGGAGCCGCCGCACACGGTGAGCGCCTGGCCGGTCATGTAGCGGCTGGCGTCGGAGCCGAGGAACACGGCCAGGCCTTCGAAGTCGTCCGCTTCGCCGAGACGGCGCAGCGGAATCTGCGAGTTGGCCCGTTTCACCGCTTCCGGGTTGTCCCACAGGGCCTTGGCGAAGTCGGTGCGCACCAGCCCCGGGCAGATGGCGTTGGCGCGGATACCCTGGGGGCCGTATTCCAGTGCCAGGTTGCGCACCAGACCGATCAGCGCCAGCTTCGAGGTGCCGTACAGGCCCAGGGTGTCCGACGGTTTGAAGGCGCCGACGCTGGCGGTGAACATCATCGAGCCGTTGCCTTTCTCGATCATGTCCGGCGCCACCAGACGGGCCAGCCACAGGTTGGCCTGCACATTCACCTGCATGGTTTTTTCGTAGGCGTCGTCGGGGATCTCGGAGATCGGTCCGTAATGCACGTTCACGCCCGCGTTGCCAACCAGAATGTCCACCGGCCCGGCGAGCTGGTGGGTTTTCTCCACCAGCGCTTCCAGCGCTTCTTTGCGGCCGGCGTTGGCGGCCACCGCATGAACCCGTTCCGCGCCCACCGCGTTGTTAATTTCAGCGGCGGTGTCGTCCAGGGTTTCCTGGGTCCGGGCGGAGATCACCACGGTGGCGCCGTGGGCGGCCAGGGCGTGGGCCATGGCCTTGCCCATGCCTTTGGAGGCGCCGGTCATCAGCGCCACTTTGCCGGTCAGATCGAACAGCTTGGTCTCCACCATGGGGTCAGGCTCCGGTCTGGTTGTAGCGGTTCACTTCGTTGCGGGCGACCACGTTGTGGTGCACTTCGTCCGGGCCGTCGGCGAGGCGCAGAGTGCGCTGCTGCATGTACATCTCGGACAGCGGCGACCACTGGCTGACACCGGTGGCGCCGTGGATTTGGATCGCCTGGTCGATAATCTGGCAGCACTTCTCCGGCACCATTGCTTTCGCCATGGAGACCCAGATGCGCGCTTCCTTGTTGCCCATCACGTCCATGGCCTTGGCGGCTTTGAGGACGATCATGCGCATTGCTTCGATCTCGATGCGGGCACGGGAGATGGTTTCCATGTTCTTGCCGAGATTGATGATCTGCTTGCCGAACGCTTCGCGGTTCATGCCGCGCTCGAGAATCAGATCGAGGGCTTTCTCGGCGGAACCGATGGAGCGCATGCAGTGGTGGATGCGGCCCGGGCCCAGGCGCAGCTGGGAAATCTCGAAGCCACGGCCTTCGCCCCACAGAATGTTTTCTTTCGGCACGCGCACGTTATCCAGCTTGATGTGCATGTGGCCGTGCGGCGCGTGGTCGTGGCCGAAGACGCGCATCGGGCCCAGAACGTGGACGCCGGGGGCGTCCATGGGCACCAGAATCTGCGACTGCTGGCGGAAGGTGGGGGCGTCCGGGCTGGTTTTGACCATGCAGATCATGATCTTGCAGCGCGGGTCGCCGGCGCCGGAAATATAGTATTTCTCGCCGTTGATCACCCAGTCGTCACCGTCCAGCACGGCGCTGGTTTCAATGTTGCGGGCGTCGGAGGAAGCCACTTGTGGCTCGGTCATGCCGAAGCAAGAGCGGATCTCGCCGTTAAGCAGCGGCTTCAGCCATTTCTCTTTCTGCTCGGGGGTGCCGACGCGCTCCAGCACTTCCATGTTGCCGGTGTCCGGCGCGGAACAGTTCAGCGTTTGGGAGGCCAGCGGGTTCTTGCCCAGTTCGAAGGCGATGTAGGCGTAGTCCAGGTTGGACAGGCCTTCGCCGGTTTCCGCGTTGGGCAGGAAGAAGTTCCAAAGGCCGGCTTCGCGGGCTTTGTTCTTGGCGGTTTCCAGCAGCTCCAGCTGGCCGGGGGCGTAGCTGAAACGCTCCGCGCGGCCTTCACCCAGACGGTGAAATTCTTCGGTGATCGGGTCCACGTTCTCGCGGATGTGCTTGGCCAGGGCGTCCAGCAGCGGGCGCGCGTCTTCGGACATGGCCAGGTTGTTCAGATCGGTATCGTTACCCATGGGTGCTTACTCCTCGTTGATGGGTGCGCCCGCCTCGGTGTCGGCGGCCAGGCATTGTGCGCGCAAAGCGCGGCGGTCGGTTTTGTCGGTGCCGCCCCGGGGCAGCGGTTCGCTGCGCAACCAGAGGCGGTCGGGAATCTTGAAACGGGCCAGATGGTCGGCCAGGAACGCTTGCAGCCCGGCCTCGTCGACCCGGGCGCCGGGCTTGAGCTGCACGCCGGCGCCGACGATCTCGCCCAGGCGTTCGTCGGGAATCGGAAAGACGCCGGCCTCGGCCACGTCCGGGTGGCGGTGCAGAGCGCCTTCCACTTCCAGGCAGGCGATGTTCTCGCCGCCCCGGATGATGATGCTCTTCTTGCGGTCGACGATATAGATCAGGCCTTCCTCGTCGATGCGCGCCAGGTCGCCGGTGTACAGCCAGCCGTCGCGCACGGTATCGGCGGTGGCCTCGGGCTGGTTCAGGTAGCAGCGCATGTTGGCGGCGCTTTTCACGGTCAGCTCGCCGATCTCGCCGGTGGGTACCTCAACGCCATCGGCATCGACGATACGCATCTCCTGCAGCGGCGGTGTCGGCCGACCGGCGGCTTCCGGGTGGGCCACATAGTCCGGGCCGCCGATCAGGATGCCCAGGGCGTTGGTCTCGGTCATCCCCCAGCCGGAGGCGATGGCGGCGGCGGGGAACGCTTCGGCGAGCTGGCCCACCTGGGCGGCGGGTCGTTTGGCGCCGCCGCCGCCGATGGCTTCCAGGGTATCCAGGCTCTCGCCCAGGGCGC
Source organism: Alcanivorax sp. (assembly GCA_041624875.1). GTDB lineage: Bacteria > Pseudomonadota > Gammaproteobacteria > Pseudomonadales > Alcanivoracaceae > Alloalcanivorax. The sequence continues at coordinate 2,230 of JBFJUC010000113.1, read as the reverse complement.
GGGCGGTGTCCATCAGTTCGGCGGACTGGGTGGGCACGCCGGTGAAGCGGGTGATGCGCTCGCGTTTGATCAGGCGCACCGCCTCTTCCGGGTCCCACTTGTACATCAGGGTCAGGGTGGCGCCGCTGGCCAGGCCCTGCAGGAAATTCGACTGTAAGGCGGTGACGTGGAACAGCGGCGTGACCACCAGAAACGACGGCGGTTGAATCTGATCGGGCTCCGGCAGGGGCGGCGGTGGATCCGCCACCAGCGGCGCCATTAGCCGCGCCATGATCCAGGAGTACACCGCCGAGATCGCGCCGCGATGGGTAAGCACCACGCCCTTGGGGTTGCCGGTGGAGCCGGAGGAGTACAGCACCGCGAAGTCGTCGTCCGGGGCGATGGTCACGTCTGGCCAGCGGTCGTCGCGGCCGCTGTCTCGCAGTTGTTCATAGCGCGGCTGGCCAGGCAGGGCCTCGGCGTCGCGCACCGCGATCAGTGTCAGGCCGTTGTCGGCGGCCAGCTTCTCGATGCGCTGGTGGCGCGGGCCGTCGGCGAACACCACCCGGGCGCCGCAGTCATTGAGACCGTAGGCCAGCTCCTGCTCCGACCACCAGGCGTTCATCGGCACCGCCACCGCGCCCAGCGCGGCCACCGCCAGAATCAGAATCGGCAGCTCCGGGTAGTTGCGCATGGCGATGGCCACCGGGTCGCCCTGGCGCACGCCCAGATCGTTGGCCAGGGCATTGGCCACGCGCCGCACCTCCCGGCACAGCTCAGCGTGGCGCCAGCGTTCATCCTGGTAGACCAGGGCATCGCGGTCCCCATAAGCGGGGGCGGCGTCTTCCAGCAGCACGCGCAGGTGCGCCGGGGCGTTGGCGAATACCGGATAGCGGACTCCGCCGATCACCGCCTCGGTGAGCGCGAAGCGGGGATCGCTGGCGGCGATATGCGCCTGGGCGTCTTCGGGCGTCAATGGTTCTCCTTGTGCACGGCGGATGCCGTGGGCTGGCTGACACTTGTCAGGAATCAAGCTAAGGCGGATCGTGGCGGCAAGTCAAGCGCCGTTGACCGGCGGGTCACATCGGAATCAGGAATAATGGAATAGTGTTTCGGCGACTAAGCGGCTGAATTAATTGGGCTTTTCGCCCAGATGGTCGACCATGGCGCGAACCGCCGCCGCCACCGTCTTGAGGATCACGGTGTCGTCGATGTCCCGGTTGAGCCAGTCGCGCATCGGCGCGAAGGCGGCCAGGAAGACGATCATATTGGCCACCACCTCGGCGCGTGGGTCGTCCGCCGGCAAACCGCTACGCTGACGCAGCTGGTCGGCGAGGGCGTCCAGCACCGCCTCGTCCCGGGCGCGCATGGTTTTGCGGTCTTCGTCGCGGAGGTGGGGGATGGAGCGGTAGATCAGCAGGGTGCCCTGGCGCTTCTTGGTCCAGACGTCCTGGAAAAACGCCGCCACCTGATCCTCGAACGGCACGTCCGGGTCGCGCTCCAGGCGTTCCGCCAGGGTCGGCACGTCCTGGGCGAACCACAGTTTGTTAAGCAGCCGGCGCAGGATGTCGTTCTTGTTGGCGATGTAGTCGTAGATGCTCGCCTGATTGACGCCGGAGCGCGCGCAGATGTCGCGGATGGTGGTGGCGTCGAAGCCCTTCTCCAGAAACAGGGCCAGGGCCGCGTCGCAGATCTGATTGCGGCGCGTCTCGGTGAGGGCGGTGTCCTGCACGCCGTCCACCGTGGCTTCCACCAGCTGCTGATCGCTGTCGATGGCGGTGCTGTCGCTGTGTTTGGAGTCCGCCGGCAAGTGTGTTCTCCACAATCAGGGTCGGTCCGGGAAGGTCGCCCGGACGTTAGCACAGTTGTTTCAGGGGCGGAAGAAAACCGCCGGCCACGAGGATCGGGCAAGAATCCACGGTTTATCACCCACAACCCGGCTATCTTGCCGCTGTCTTGAGCGTTATGTTGTCATTCTTTGCCTCTAAGTATGGCCACAACTCCGTTTGTCTGACCGAGAGAGTAGTTATGAGCGACGACACCTACACCCCCCCGAAAGTCTGGAAATGGGACGCGGAAAGCGGCGGCAAATTCGCCAGCATTAACCGTCCCATTGCCGGCCCCACCCATGACAAAACCTTGCCGGTGGGCGAGCATCCGCTGCAGCTGTATTCCCTGGCCACGCCCAACGGCGTCAAGGTGACGGTGCTGCTGGAAGAGCTTCTGGAAAAGGGCTTCGAAGGCGCGGAGT
>JBFJUC010000112.1:0-7993 GCA_041624875.1 Alcanivorax sp. | reverse complement strand
GTGGTGCCTGGAGGGAGCTGTTTGGCCAGGGAAGGCCAAACTAACAGCGGCCAGGGATGGCTTGAGCGGTCCCGGAAGGCACCACCATTGCACCGCGTCTCGGATACGGAGCACCGAACACCAGAACAAAGGTCTCTGGGATCCTGCGGGGCAACCTTTGCCGGGAGCTTCGCTCCCTTTCGCGGGCGGGGCCCGCTCCCACAGGCCTGCTCCCACAAGCGCGATCCCGGTGCGAGCTTTCTGGAGAGGTCGGACTCAGCTCGGACGTTTACTGATCGGAAACTCACACAGATCGGCGATGATGCACTCGCCGCATTTCGGCTTGCGGGCCACGCAGGTGTAGCGGCCGTGCAGGATCAGCCAGTGGTGGCAGTCCCGCTTGAACTCTTCCGGTACCGTCCGCATCAGCCGCTGTTCCACCTCCACCACGTTTTTTCCCGGCGCTATGCGGGTTCTGTTCGAGACCCGGAAGATGTGGGTGTCCACGGCGATGGTGGGCTCGCCAAAGGCAGTGTTGAGCACCACGTTGGCGGTCTTGCGACCGACACCGGGGAGCGCTTCCAGCGCCGATCTGGAGCGCGGCACTTCGCCGTCGTGCTGCTCGATCAGCTGGTCGCAGAGCTTGATGATGTTAGCAGCCTTGGAATTGAACAGCCCGATGGTCTTGATGTAGGTCTTGAGACCGTCCACGCCCAGCGCGCGGATGGCATGGGGAGTGTTGGCCGCGGGGAATAACTTGTCGGTGGCCTTGTTGACGCCCACGTCGGTGGCCTGGGCGGACAACACCACCGCCACCAGCAGTTCGAAAGGCGTGTCGAAATTCAGTTCGGTGGTGGGGTGCGGCCGCTGCTCGCGCAGCCGTCGGAAGATTTCAGAGCGTTTTTCGCGATTCATGGCGTCGGGTCGCTGGCGAAAAACGGACAGTATAACGAAGGGAGAGCCGGGCGGCGACGCCGCCCGGGAAGGTGCTTTCCGTCGTGTTCTAGTCGGTAACGACCTGGCCGTTTTCCACCGGCAGGCGGTCGCCGGGTTCGTCATCCATGCGCACGGTCTGGGTCTGGCCGTCGAAGCGGTAGGTGACGTTGTAGCCGACCTGCTCGCTGCGGGTTTCCATAATGGTCTGGCAGCGTTCTTCGGTGGTGGTGTAGGTGTTGCCTTCCTGAATGCGCTCTTGCGCTTTGTTGCCTGCGTAACCGCCGGCCACGGCGCCGGCGGCGGTGGCCACGTCCTTACCGCTGCCGCCACCGAACTGGTGGCCGATCACGCCGCCCACGACCGCACCGATGGCGCTACCGGCGATCTGGTGTTTGTCCTTGACCGGCTTCTGGCGCTGAACGGTAACCTGCTCGCAACGCTGATTGGGCTCCTGCCAGGTCTTGGTGGCGGGTTCCACCTTGACCACTTCGGCGTAGGCACCTTCGTCGTTGATTGCCTGATAGCCGCCGTAACCGACACCGGCCACGGCCACGGTGCCAACAACGGCGAGTGCCACGGTTGCTGCTGTTTTCATGAGGGCCTCCTTTCTGATTCTTTGGCGTGCGCCGATCACTGGCGCGCGCTTTCAGGATGTGGCCCTATTATCACCCGGGAAGCGTGGTGAAAGTTGTATAACGCTGTTAAAAGCGTCGCGCTTTTGAACCAGATCACCAGGACTACGCCATAAGAACGTCAACTTACTTTGCCGGTGGTGCGCACCCGTCGGCTGGTGGTGGGCTGGTTCGCCTGTTTGGCTTTGCGCGCCGCTTTAAGGCGCCGGTCGATGACGTTCTTGCCGGCGATAATTAACCCCAGCCCGATAAAGGCGCCGGGTGGCAGCACCGCGAACAGAAAGCCCGGGTAGTCGGAAAACACTTCCAGGCGCCAGCCGGAGGCGACCGGGCCGAGCAACAGCTGCATGTTGTCGAACAGTGTGCCCTGGCCAATCAGCTCGCGCATGCCGCCGAGAATCACCAGTATCACCAGGAAGCCGGCGCCCATCATGAAGCCGTCGAGCAGTGACGGCAGCACCGGGTTCTTGCTGGCAAAGGCGTCGGCGCGGCCCAGCACGGTGCAGTTGGTTACGATCAGGGGAATAAAAATGCCCAGGATTTCGTACAACTCGAAGGTAAAGGCGCGCATCAGCATTTCGATCACCGTCACCAGCGCGGCGATGATCATGACGAAGGCGGGCAGCCGCACCGCGTCGGTTACGTAGGCGCGGATCAGTGAGACGGCGCCGTTAGAGCCCATCAACACCACCAGCGTGGCCAGCCCCAACCCCAGCGCGTTCACCACCGTGCCGGTGACCGCCAGCAGCGGGCACAGGCCGAGGATTTGCACGGTGGCCGGGTTGTTGTTCCAGAGCCCGTCCAGGGTGATCTTCCGATAGTCGGTGTCAGCCACGGCAGGCCTCCCTCATGGTGTCTGTCGTGTCGTTGGTGGACGGCGCCTGGAATACCTGCTTTTTATGGTCACGGAAATAGAGCAGGGCGCGATGTACGGCCCCGACCACGGCGCGCGGAGTGATGGTGGCGCCGGTGAAGCTGTCGAAGCGTCCGCCGTCTTTCTTCACCGCCCAGCCCGCGTCATCCGGGTTCGTCAGGGAGCGGCCATTGAAGCGGGTGATCCAGTCGGATTTACGCCGTTCTATTTTGTCGCCCAGGCCCGGGGTTTCGTTGTGCGGCGGCACCGCCCGCACGCCCAGCACGCGGCCATCGGTGTCCACGCCCACGATCAGGTCAATGGCGCCGCCATAGCCGTCAGGGGCGGTGGCTTCGAGCACCACGCCGGACGGGGCGCCGTCTTTAAGGGCCCGGTAGACAGTCTGTGCGCCGTTGCCGAGCAGCGGGTCTCGCACTGCGATGCGGTCGTTGATCAGCACATTGTCGTGTTGGTCGTCGGGCATCACCTGGGCGAGGGACTGGATCAGTGCATTCTGGCGGTTGCATTCCACCCGCGGCAGGGTGGCCTGGTTGGTGAGCGCCAGGGCGGCGGCGGTGCCGATGGCGAACAGCCCCAGGATCACGGCGTTGCGGGTGATCGCCTGGCGGATCATGGGTTGGCCCCCTTGTTCGCCTTGCGGTGCCCGTAGGCGCGTGGCTGGGTATAGTAATCAATAAACGGCGCCGCCAGATTGAGCAGCAGTACGGCGAACGCCACCGCGTCCGGGTAGCCACCGAAGGTGCGGATCACCCAGATCAGTAGACCGATCAGCAAGGCATAAATAAAGCGCCCGAGACGGCTGGTGGCCGCGCTCACCGGGTCCGTGGCGATAAAGAACGCGCCCAGCATGGCGCCGCCGGAGAACAAGTGAAACAGCGGGCCGGCAAAGCGCGCCGCGTCCATCTGGTGCGCCACCAGCGCCGGCAGCGCCAGGCCGGCCAGGAACGCCACCGGGATCTGCCAGGTGATGATACGGCGGGCCAGTAGATACAGGCCGCCGAGCAGAAACGCCAGGTTGACCGCTTCCCAACCGGGGCCCGCCAGTTGGCCGGCGAGAATCTCGTGTCCGGCCAGCGCATCGGCGTCGCCGGCCCAAGTGCGAAAGGTGTCCAGTGGGGTGGCGCCGGTGAAGGCGTCCGCCGGCGTCTGGCCGAGGAACAGGGCGAGGCTGTCCGCCGGGGTGGGGGCGTCGCCGGGCGCGATCCACTGGGTCATGGCCACCGGGAAAGAGATCAGCAACAGCACATAGCCGATCATGGCGGGGTTGAAAGGGTTCATGCCCAGGCCACCGTACAGCTGCTTGGCCACCACGATGGCGAAGCCGACGCCGATCAGGGTCAGCCACCAGGGCGCGGTGGGCGGCAGCGCCAGGCCCAGAAGCACGGCGGTAACCACGGCACTCCAGTCCTTCAGATAAAACGCCACTGGTTTACCCCGGGCGCGCAGAAACAAGGCTTCGCAGGTCAGCGCCACCAGCACCGCCCAAAGCACATTAAGCAGGCTCCCCAGGCCGAACTGCCAGACCAGTACCGCCAGGCCGGGCAGGGTGGCGTAGACCACCTGGCGCATCACTGCGCCGGTGTCGGTGTGCCGGCTGGTGTGTGGGGACGGGGCGTTGATCAGGCTCATTCTTCCACCAGCCCCTGTTCTTCCACGGCGGTCTTCAATGCCAGGCGGGTCAGTTGCGCGTGTTCTTGCAAGGCGTCCAGTTCCGAATTCAGGGTTTCCAGGGTGTCCGCGTCCGAGGTGTCGCGGCGCCGCTCCAGCTCATCGGCCTTGTCGCGCAGGGCGCTTTCCGCCCGGGCCGCGTCCAGCTTCAGGGTTTTAAGATCTTTGCCGGTGTGGGCGAGGATGTCCGCCTTGGCCTGTTCCACCAGCGCGTCCAGGGCATCGCGGCAATGGTCCGCCTTGGCTTTGAGCTTCTCCACCTTGGCGTGCATGGCGGCAAGGGCTTCCTCGCCGTCCTGGCCGGCGCGCTCGGCCCGTTCCACCGCGGCGTGGGCCTCTTTGTACTGTTTGTGGGCCATGTTGTAGGCGGTTTTCAGGGCCTTGAGGCGCTTCTGGCGTTTACCGGCGGCCTGCTCATCCACGGCCGTGTTGGCGACGGAGGCGGTATCGGCCGGGCTCTCCGGCGGCGTGCCGCTGTCCCGCGTCGACGGTGCCGGCGCGGCGGGGGCGGCTGCTGGTCCCTGGGTCGTCTTGGCCTCGCGCAATTCGGCCTTCAGGCGGTCCGCCTCCGCTTTCAGCTGGTCCGCCCGGGCGCGCAATTCGGCGGCGTCGCCCGCTTCCTCGGCCTCGGCGGTCTTGGCCGCTTTCACCGCTGCCTTGTAGGCGCTGGAGGCTTCGCCCACCGCCTTCTTGAGGTCCGCCAGTGCGGAGGATTCGGCGGGCGCCGCCGGCGCGGGGGCAGCGGCCTTGGCGTCGCGCAGGGCCGCCTTGGCACGGTCCGCTTCGGCCTTAAGGCTGTCGGCCCGGGCGCGCAGCTCGGCGGCGTTGTCCGTCTCCTGGGCTTCGGCGGTCTTGGCGGCTTTCACCGCCGCTTTGTAGGCGCTGGAGGCTTGACCGACCTCTTTCTTAAGTGCCGCCAGCTTTTCGTCGCCGGCGGCGGGGCCGCCGCCCGTCGCGGCTTCCTGCTTCTTGCGGTTGGCTTCCAGACGGGCGCGGCGGCGCGCTTCTTTTTCCGCCTGCTCCCGTTCCAGCCGGGCCTGACGGGCCTCGAAGCGCTCCCGGGCACGGTCCGCCTTGATTTGCTCGGCGGTCTGCGTGCGAATCTCGCCCTTGGCATAGCGGTAGTACTGCACCAGCGGGATATGGCTGGGGCACACATAGGCGCAGGCCCCGCACTCGATACAGTCCATCAGGTTGTGGTGCTGGGCCCGTTCGAAATCGTCGGTTTTCGCGTACCAGTAGAGCTGTTGCGGCAACAGGTTGGCCGGACACACTTCCGCGCAGGCGCCGCAGCGGATGCAGGCTTGCTCCGGCGGCGGCTCGGGCAGTTCCTCGGCGCTGGCGGCAATGATGCAGTTGCTGGTCTTGACCACCGGCACCGAGGGATCGTGCAGCGTGAAGCCCATCATCGGGCCGCCCATGACCAGGCGACCGAGGCGGGCGGTATCGACGCCGGCGTGGTGCAGCAGATCGGCCACCGGGGTGCCCAGCCACACGTCGTAGTTGCCGGGCCGTGCCACCGCGTCGCCGGTCACCGTGGTGATGCGTGACAGCAACGGCTCACCGTTGTGCACCGCGCGTTTTACCGCCCAGGCGGTGCCCACGTTCTGGCACACCACGCCGCACTGGGCGGGGATGCTGCCGCTGGGGACTTCCTTGCCGGTGAGCAGCTGGATCAGTTGTTTCTCGCCGCCGGAAGGGTACTTGGTGGGCACCACGCGGATTTCCATGTCGCTGTCCGCGCAGGCGGCGCGCAGGGCGGCGATGGCTTCGGGCTTGTTGTCCTCGATCCCGATCAGGGTGTCGTGGGGGTTGAGCAGGTACTGCAAAATCTGAATGCCGAGCACGATCTCGTCCGCCCGCTCGCGCATCAGGCGGTCGTCGGCGGTGATGTACGGTTCGCATTCCACCGCATTGATGATCAGCTGCTCGACGCGCTGGTGGTCGCCCAGGTTCATCTTGACGCTGGTGGGAAAGCCGGCGCCGCCCAGGCCGGCGACCCCGGCGTCGCGCAGCAGGGCAATCAGTTTGCCCGGGCCCAGCCGGGTGGGGTCGGCTACTGGCCGGCGCTCGGCCCAGCGGTCCTCGCCGTCCGGCGCCAGCACGATGCACAGCGCGTCCATGCCGGAGGGGTGCTGAATCGGACGCGGCCCCAGGGCCACCACGGTGCCGGAGGTGGGCGCGTGCAGGGCGGCGCTGACGGTGCCGGCGGGCTCGGCCAGCCTCTGACCTTTCAGGACCCGGTCGCCCACCGTGACGATGGGCCGTGCCGGCGCGCCCAGATGCATATTCAGCGGCAGCACCAGTTGCGTGGGCCGGGGCCCCGGTGCGATCGGAGTCTGGTTGGACACGCTTTTGTGTTCGGCCGGGTGCACGCCGCCGGGGAAGTCATACGTGGGCGCGCGCCGCGCCCCGGGTATCAGACGCTGGAACAGAGACAGGTTCGCTCTCACAGGTTCACCACTTCAATGCGCTGTTCCGGACGGCGGCCGATGCCCGCGGGCCGGTCCCAGGTCCAGGTGGCCAGGGTCACCGGGCGCTCGATCATGTCGATGCAGTCCACCGGACAGGGGTCCACGCACAGGTCGCAACCGGTGCACTCATCGGCGATCACGGTATGCATTTGCTTGGCGGCGCCGACGATGGCGTCCACCGGGCAGGCCTGAATGCACTTGGTGCAGCCGATGCATTCGTCCTCGCGGATGTAGGCCACGCGTTCGACGCTGGCGTCTTCGGCGCCCTCGTTATCCAGCGGCAGCACCTCGCGGCCGAGCAGATCGGCCAGCGCTTCCACGGTGGTGTCGCCGCCGGGCGGGCAGCGGTTGTGTTCTTCGCCTTCGGCGATGGCCTCCGCGTACGGGCGGCAGCCGGGGTGGCCGCACTGGCCACACTGTGTTTGCGGCAGCAGCGCGTCGATCTGTTCCACGACCGGGTCGCCTTCCACCTTGAATTTCTCCGAGGCGTAGCCGAGCACGGCGCCGAACAGGGCGGCCAGCCCGAGCATGGCGGCGACGGCGATCAGTACCGTGGTCATAACTTAATCAGCCCCGAAAAGCCCATGAACGCCAGGGACATCAGCCCGGCGGTGATCAATCCGATGCTGGGGCCCCGGAACGCCTCGGGCACATCCGCCACGGCGATCCGCTCACGCATGGCGGCGAACAGAATCAGCACCAGCGAGAAACCCAGGGCGGCGCCCAGGCCATAGGTCAGGGAGCTCATGAAGGTGGCGTCGGTTTGCCGGACATTGAGCAAAGCCACGCCCAGCACCGCGCAATTGGAGGTGATCAGTGGCAGGAACACGCCCAGCACCCGGTACAGCAGCGGGCTCGCTTTTTTAACGAACATCTCGGTGAACTGCACCGCCACCGCGATCACCAGGATAAAACTGATGGTGCGCAGATACTCGAGCTCGAACGGCACCAGGATATAAGCCCAGGTGAGGTAGGCGAGCACCGATGACAACGTCAGCACGAAGGTGGTAGCCAGCGACATGCCCATAGCCGTCTCCACCTTATTGGAGACGCCCATGAACGGGCACAGTCCGAGAAACTGCACCAGGACGAAGTTGTTCACCAGCACCGCGCTGATCAGGATGAGAACGTATTCAGTCATCAATTAGGGTCGGTTCGCGCTTGGGAACGGCGAGTTTAGCAAAATTTTCCGTTTTCGAGGTGTCCCGCTGGACCCCGCGTCATGACTCGGCTGCACAGCCGTGACCCGGGGGTCGGAGGAGGTCGTCCGGTGCAGCCCGGGGAACCGGGGGTGACGTCGCGTTGCCTGATCCGGTAGCGTGACCCGTTCACGAATTGACACCTTGTCCACACAACGTCTGGGAGATCTCTATGACGAGCTTAAAGCAAATGAGCCTGATGGTCCTGTTGGCCCTCGGTCTCAGTGCCAC
>JBFJUC010000111.1:0-8074 GCA_041624875.1 Alcanivorax sp. | reverse complement strand
GGCGGCGTAGAGCGCATCGCTGAATCCGTACCAGCGGTCGGCGAAGAATATATGCCCGCTTGCCTCTCCCGCCAGGGGCACGGCCAATTCTTTCATGCGCGACCGCAGCCGCGCCGGGCCGCCGTCGTCGATCACCGGCCGGCCGCCCTGCTTGCGGATCAGGTCGGCCAGGGCGCGGTTGTCGGCCATGTTGAACAGCACGTCGGCGCCTGGATTGCGTTGCAGCAGGTCGTGGGCCAGCAACATCAGCAGCCGGTCGGCGGCGATTAAGCGGCCGTCGCTGGCCACCAGGGAAAGGCCGCCGCCGTCGGCAAACGCCAGGCCCAGATTCAGGCCCTGCTCACTGACGGTTCGGGCCAGGGTGTCCTCGTCGGTGCCGTCCAGGGTGACCACCTTGCAGCCCAGTTCGCCGAACAGCCGGGGCGCGAGGCTGGCGGTGGCGCCGTTGCCCTGCACCGCCACCGACATCGGTCGCGCCAGAATAATGTCGTCCGCCACGGCGGCCAGGTAGCGGTCGTTGATGTCGCGCTCTTCCCGTTGCCCGCTGCCCTGGTCCAGGTCCCGTTCCAGTAGCCGGTCGCGCAGCGCCAGCAGACGGTCGCCTTGGAGCTGCTCGCCGTTGATGATGATCTCCAGGGCCAACGGCGCGCCGTCGCCGGTAACGCAGACGCCGCTCTGGCTTTCCAGCACTTCGGTGGCGTAGTGGAGCACCGCCGGCGGGGCCCGGCCCAGATCCACCACCTGGCGGCCGCTCGCCATCAGGCCGTTGATCAGCGCGTTCTTGGCATCGGCCCCGGTCGTGCAGACCACGAACAGGGTGTGCTGGCCGGCGGCGCCGGCCTCGCTGCCGATCGCCTGGCCGAGCTGCTCCAGTGCGGTGTCGTCCAGGGGCGTCTCGCCAGTGGCGCGGATGCCGTCGCCCCCGAAAAGCGCCTGCGGTGGCGCCGGGCCGGGTTCCGGTTCCGGCTTCGGCTTCGGGGCTGGTGGCGGCGAGACGGTGGCTGGCGTGACCGTCCGGGTGGGCGCGGTGTCCGCGCGTGGGCCGGCGACCGGTGCCGGCCGCCGTTGGGCCTGCCGGGCGAATGCCGCGTAGATGGCCAGTAGCACCAGTAACGCACTGAGGCCGGCGGGCAGCAACAGGCTTTGCCAGGAAGGTAGGGAGGGGGGCACCGCCAGGGTGAGGGTGAAGGGGCCGCCCCGAGCGCTGGCGGTGGCGCTGGCGGCCCCGGCCTGGCCGCGCCGGATCAGCGTCAGGTCGCCCTGGCTCAGCGTCAGGGCGCTGCCTGGGGGCACACGCGTATCAAGGCTGTTCAGCCACGGCTTCAGGTTGTACTCCAGAATCACGGCGCCGCCCGGCGTGGCACGCGCTATCAGCAGCGCCGGGTGTTCGCCGCCGGTGCTGGAGACCACCACTTCCCCCCGTTCGCGCAGGTTGTGCAGCAGTTCGCGCAGGGTGAAGGACAGGCGTTCTTCCCCGGGATGGCCGTCCGGCACCCGCAGCAAGCGGGTGTCATCCCGCCAGGGTGTGGGTGCCAGGGGCTGATCGGCGGCGGGTGGACGGGAATCCGGGTGTCCGGCCAGTTGCTCCAGTTGCGCGCGGTGGCGGTTCATCCGCTGGCCCAGGTCGCCGGCCAGGGTGTTGGCCAGACGTCGGGCCTGATCCGCCGCGTCCGTGCGCGCCTGGTCGTGTTGGTACTGGTGCCACAGGCTGAAGCCGGCGCCGACCAGCACCAGGCCCAGCAGTGCGAGCAGCCATGCTGACCTGGTCAGAACCTTGCGTTCGTTCCCCATCCGTTCCCCCTTGCGGTACCGTCGCCGTTCTGTGGTCGCGGCGTTTCGGTGGCGCCCATGGCGCTTACTGGCGGCCGCTGTGGCCGAAGCCGCCCTCGCCGCGGGCACTGTCGTCGAAATCGTCCACTTGCGTCAGCGCCACCTGCATCACCGGCACGATCACCAGCTGCGCGACGCGCTCCCCCGGCTCGATGGTGAAGGCCTGGTGACCCCGGTTCCAACAGGACACCATCAATTGGCCCTGGTAATCGGAGTCGATCAGCCCCACCAGGTTGCCCAGCACGATACCGTGCTTATGACCCAGCCCGGATCGCGGCAGAATCATCCCCGCGTAACCCGCATCGCTGATGTGAATGGCCAGCCCGGTGGGCAGCAGCTCGGTGTCGCCGGGCTTCAGGGTCAGTGGGGCCTCTACCATGGCGCGCAGATCGAGGCCGGCGGAGCCGTCGGTGGCGTAGGCGGGCAGTGGAAACTGGTCGCCCAGGCGGGCATCAAGAAGCCGGTATTGCAGTTGCATCGATGGTCTCAGCGGTCAGTGGTTTCAGCTCTGGCGGATCGCGATCAATTCGATCAGTTGCTTGGCGATCTGCGCCTTGGAGGCGAGCGGCAGCACCTTGTGCCCGCCGGGCCAGATCACCGTGAGGGCGTTGTTGTCGCTGTTGAAGCCCACATTGGTGCCGGATACGTCGTTAGTGGCGATCATATCCAGTTTTTTGCTCTTCAGCTTGCCCTGGGCGTATTCAATCACATCCTGGGTTTCCGCCGCGAAGCCCACGGTAAAGGGGCGTTTGGCGTGACTGGCCACGGCGGCGATGATGTCCGGGTTCTTCACCAGGGTGAGGTGAATCTCCTCGGTGGATTTCTTGATTTTGTGGTCGGCGGTGACGGTGGGCCGGTAGTCCGCCACGGCGGCGGTGGCGATAAAGATGTCGCAGCCCTCTTCCACCGCCTTGATGCTGGCCTCATGCATGTCTTCGGCCCGGACCACGTCGATGCGCTTGACCCGGTTGGGGGTGTCCAGGGCCACTGGGCCGGCGATCAGGGTCACGCGTGCGCCCGCTTCGGCGGCGGCCTGGGCCAGCGCGAAGCCCATTTTCCCGGAGCTCTTGTTGGTCAGGTAACGCACCGGGTCGATTGGCTCGCGGGTGGGGCCGGCGGTGATCACCAGATGCTTGCCGGTGAGCAGCTCGTAGTCGAACACTTCCGCGGCCTGCTGGATGATCTCGGCCGGATCCTGCATGCGCCCCGGGCCCACCTCGCCGCAGGCCTGGCTGCCGGCGCCTGGGCCGAAGATATGGACGCCCTTCTCCTGCAGGATGAGTTGATTCTTCTGAGTCGCCTGGTCCGCCCACATCTGCTGGTTCATGGCCGGGGCCACGGCCACCGGGGCGCCGGTGGCAAGGCACAAGGTGGCGAGCAGGTCGTTGCCGTGGCCGTAAGCCATGCGGGCGAGGAAATCCGCTGAGGCCGGGGCGATCAGCACCAGGTCCGCCCAGCGGGCCAGCTCGATGTGCCCCATGGCGGCTTCGGCGCGCGGGTCCAGCAGATCGGTGTGTACCGGATGCCCGGACAGCGCCTGCATGGTAAGCGGAGTGATGAACTCGCAGGCGCCCTGCGTCATGACCACGCGCACTTCGGCGCCGGCGTCCTGCAGCCGGCGGACCAGATCCGCGCTCTTGTAGGCGGCAATGCCTCCGGTGATACCGAGGAGGATCCGTTTATTGACCAGTCGCTGCATGCTGTCATTCCGTACAGTATTTTGGGCTGTGGCTGACACAAACCATGGTGGATGTCGTCTGCCCTCGCCCTGTGGGGTTGTGCAGACTAGGGGCGTCATAGGGTAGCACCAAGGTATGAGCAAACACAGGGAGGTGGGTATGGCGATCAGTGACTGGCCAAAATCGGAGCGGCCCCGGGAAAAGCTGCTGGGACGGGGCGCGGGCGCGCTCAGCGACGCGGAGCTGCTGGCGATTTTTCTGCGCACCGGCAGCCGGGGCAGGACCGCCGTCGACGTGGGCCGCGACATTCTCGACCGCAGCGGCGGCCTGCGCGGGCTGCTGGACCTGACGCCCAAGCGCATGGGGCGCCTGCCGGGCATGGCGGGTTCCCGTTGTGCCCAGGTGCTGGCGGCCCTGGAGATGGGGCGGCGCTATCTGGCTACGGAGCTGGACCGCGGGTTCAGCCTGGACAACCCGGAACCGGCGGCGCGGTTGTTGACCGCCGAGTTGCGCGGCGAACCCTGCGAGGTGTTCGCGGTGCTGTTTCTGGACAACAAGCACCGCGTGATCGGTTTCGAGAAGATGTTCTACGGCACCGTGGACGGCGCCGCCGTCTATCCCCGGGAGGTGGTCCGCAGGGCGCTGGAATACAATGCGGCCAGTGTCATCGTGGCCCATAATCACCCGTCCGGGGTGGCCGAGCCGAGCCAGGCGGACCGCGACGTTACCGAGAGGCTGCGTCGGGCGCTGGATCTGATCGACGTGCGTATCCTCGACCATCTGGTGATCGGCGACGGGCACTGGGAGTCGTTCAGCCGCCGCGGCTGGGTGTGATATTTGCCGGCAAATACCGGAATCGCTTGATCGCTGCCCCGGGTTTTGGTATAAAACGCGCCTTTTCCGGGGCTGCCCCGCCCCCAATTGTGTGTGCATCACGGGAGCAAGATCATGTCCAAAGTTTGCCAGGTAACCGGGAAGCGGCCGGTAACGGGTCACCACGTGTCCCACTCGAACATCAAGACCAAGCGTCGTTTCGAGCCGAATCTCCACTTTCATCGCTTTTGGGTGGAGAGCGAAAAGCGCTTCGTGCGCCTGCGTGTGTCCTCCAAAGGGATGCGTATCATTGACAAGAAGGGTATCGACAGCGTGCTGGCCGATATCCGCAGCCGCGGCGCGCGCGCCTGAGCCCAAGGAGCTGAATCATGGCATCTGGTCCGATTCGTGAAAAAATTCGTCTGGTGTCCTCAGCGGGCACGGGGCACTTTTACACCACCGCCAAGAACAAGCGTCTGCATCCGGAAAAGATGGAGACCAAGAAGTTTGATCCCGTGGTCCGCAAGCACGTGATCTACAAGGAAGCCAAGATCAAGTAAGCGTCCTGCCTGGCAAGGGACAACAAAAACCCGGTGTGGCTACTCGCCACACCGGGTTTTTTTATGTCTGCGAGGCGGGGGGTGCTCCGTTTAATACTTATTGCTTGATTGCGTCAATAACAATAAATTTCATAACGGTACAAAGTTGGTCTTTTTGGGCTAGAAGCAAAAGAAGCATACTGGCATAACGATGCTAACGCCGTCGCAAAGCTGGAAACGTAACGACAAACGCGGTAACAAAAGAACAAGAACAGCCGGTCATCGCTTTCACAGCACCGGATATCCGCCGACAATTTACATAAAGCATTGATTTTAAAGGGTTTTGGCGACGGATATGCAAATGTGGGTACTTGTGAAGTGGTTCACAAAATACCTACTATCGGAAAGGAATCGTCACTGATAGCACTTTGGGTGTAAGGGAGAGTTTCACATGAAATCACTGACCGTCTTTACCAACGTCTCACAACAACTCGCCGCCCGGCTGTTCAGCCGTGGCCGTACCCAGGCCGACAAGCAGCGTGGCGCCAGCGCGCTCGAGTACATCGTGCTCGCCGCCGCCATCATCTTCATCGTCGGCATTCTCGCAACGAATACCACGGTGCAGAACACCCTCCAGAGCGCGTTCGAGAACTTATTCTCATCAGCTCAGAATCCGTAAGCGGGAATGCTCGCATGGGCGAAAGATCGCTTTTGGCTAGGCGCAACGCGAAGGGGGCGGTGGCATTGGAATTTCTGATGCTCTTCCCCTTCGTGGTCGCGATGCTCTACGCCTCGGCCATCTACGGCATCGTGTTCTTCAGCCAGTACCGGCTGCAGAACGTGGTGGACCGGGCGGTGGCCACCGCCTTGTACGTGGATCGTTCCGCGTTCCAGGGCGAGCAGATGGAGGGCGCGGTGGTCAACCGCGCCAGCCTGGCGATGAGCGGGCTGCTGGCGACGCTGCCCGGGCCGCTTTCCAGCCTGGAGGGCGGGGCGTCCTCTTGCGCCGTGGAAGCGGTGGGCGGTGTGGAAATGCTGCGTTGCGGCGTCACCTACAACTACAAGGAAAACCCCATCGTGCCGGTAATGAGCTTCGGCCTGCTGGGGACGTTTCCGCCGTTGCCGGACACGCTGGAAGCGGAGGCCCGCGCCGCCTTTTGACGAGAATCATAAGCAGTTGTCGAACAGGGACGTTTCGGAGGGGATATGGGATCAAAGATTTTATACATGCTGCCGGCCCTGCTGCTGGCCTTTCTGGCGCTGGTTCTGGCGTTGGTGGGGCTGAGCCGGGATCCGGAGCCGGTGACCGTCACATCGGCGGACACCACCGGGCAGGCGGATCAGGAACAGGCCGCGCCGTCCTATGAATACTGGGTGTTACGCCAACCACTGAACGCCGGCGAGACCCTCAGCGAAGAAAACCTGGCGGTGGTGACCTCGCCCAATCAGATCAGCGATGCGTTGCCCGCCGAAGAAAGCGTGTTCGGCCGTGAGCTGCGCCGCTATGCCCGCCCGGGCGAACTTCTCTCCAGCCATCATCTGGAAAGCGGCGGTTCCTTGCCCGCCAACCTGCCGGAAGGCCAGCGCGCCATTGCCATTGCCGTGGACGACGTGGTCGGCGCCGGCGGGCTGTTGCAGCCCGGTGATCGGGTCGATGTGGTCACCGCCTTCCGCCGTTCCGATAAAGACGCGCCGGTGGCGCTGGTGATGCTGCGCGATGTCCCGGTGCTGGCGGTCTACGGCTCTCTGTCCACCGGCGCCGACGACGCCGAGGAATCCGCCCGTCGCCGCAACAACACCGCGGTTTTGTCGGTGCCGGAAGAGCGTGTTTCCGCGCTGATGCTGGCGTCCTCGGAAGGCAAGGTGCGCCTCGCTGTCGTCGCCGGTGAGCGCGGCGGCTCACCGCCCGGGGACTCCGATCAGCCCAGGGGTGAGGATGAACCGACCGTCGCCGCCGCCGAGACGCCGGAACCGAAACCCTTCTACTTCGACGACTTCTTCCCCGAGCGCGAAAAGCCCGCGCCGGCCGCCGCGCCGAAGCCGTCGCCCGGCCAGCGCGTGCAGGTTTTCGAGGGCGCGGAATCAAGGAGCACCTATGTGCGATAAACAACGCTTCGGCTTGGGGGCGCGACTGCTTTTGGTGCTGATGCTGTTCGCCGGTGGTCAGGCCTTGGCGATGGACGCATCCATGCGCATGGCGCCCGGCGATCAGAAAGTGCTGACGTTCTCCGCGCCGATCACCAAGGTGGCGACCTCCAACCCGGAGGTCGCCAAGCTCACCGTCAGCGGCAGCCAGGAAGTACTGGTCACCGCCTTCAAGGAAGGCTCGTCCGAGATCACCATCTGGCAGCGTGACCAAAGCCGGCCGATGCGCAGCAGCGTCGCGGTGGCCACCACCCTGGGCGGCAACCTGCCCTACGGCACCCAGGTGCAGACCGATATCCGGGTGCTGGAGGTGAGCCGCTCGGAACTCAATAGCCTGGGCATCTATTACGCCAACCTGTTCGATGACGGCAACTCCGCGGTGGGCATTGCGCCCCCTGGCACCGGTTACCGGGGCTTCTCCGGCCCGGGCGCGGCGCAGAACCCGCTCAGCTCCGACGGTTTCAATCTGTTCGGTTTCGGCAGCAACTCGCTCACCATCATCAATGCGCTGGAAGGGGGCGGTTTCGCCTACACCCTGGCGGAACCGTCGCTCACCAGCCTCAGCGGCCAGAGCGCGTCGTTCCTGTCCGGCGGTGAATTCCCGGTGCCCACTCGCAGCAACGACAACGGTATCCAGATCGAATTCAAGGAATTCGGGGTGGGCCTGAGCCTCACGCCCACGGTAATCAGTGACGAGCAGATCATCCTTAAGGTGGCACCGGAAGTCAGCGAGTTGGATTTCTCCGCCGGCGTGGAAACCGGCGGCGTGGCCGTGCCCGGGCTGCGGGTCCGGCGCGCCGAAACCACGGTGTCCCTGGCCCCCGGTGAAACCTTCATCATCAGTGGCCTGGTGAGCCGCAGCACGATTAACAGCAGCGACCGGATTCCGGGCCTGGGTAATATTCCCGTGCTCGGCGCATTTTTCCGTTCCAGCCGTATTTCCCGGGACGACAAGGAGCTGGTGATGGTGGTCACCCCCCATCTGGTGACACCCCGCAAGGCGGGTGACCCGCCGGTGACACTGCCCGGTGGCGCCTACCGGGAAAGCAGCACGCAATGGTTGGATAT
>JBFJUC010000110.1:0-8095 GCA_041624875.1 Alcanivorax sp. | reverse complement strand
CGATCATCCCGGGTCTCCACCAGAATCGCCACCTGGCGCAGGGCTTCCTCTTCCACCTGCCGGCGGTGGTGGCGATTGATCATCAACCGGCTGGCGATGACCATCAGATAGGCACGCGGATCGCGCAGCGCTTCCAGGGACTGCTCCCCCAGAATCAGCCGCAGAAAGGTGTCCTGGCTCAGGTCCGCCGCGTCGTGGGGGCAGCGCAGCCGCCCCTGCAGCCAGTGCGTCAGCCAGCCGTGGTGCGCCGCATAGAGCTCACCCAGCTCCCGTTGGGAGCCGGGCAACAGCGGCTGAGTGTCGGTGGCGGCGCCGGACATAGGGTTCGGTATCACTGTTATAATTGAGAGTGATTATCAATTAAAGAATGAAAGGGCGCAACTTGTGCTGCTCAAGATTTCCGAAAAGTGAGCAGGACGGGGCGGACCTGCTCAAAATTGCCCGTTTTTGAGCAGGTCGTCTCGCTGCCGCAGTGTGCTAAGCTTGGAAAATATCTGCCCAGTTGGAGGGAAATACTGTGGAGATTCAATCGCTTACGGTCTCGGAACGAATCCTTCTCGCCGAAGCCCTGTGGGACAGCATCGTCGCGGAGCAGGCGGACATTGAGCTGACCGACGCTCAAAAAGAAGAGTTGGATCGACGTCTGGCTGCTTTCGAGATAGACCAGGACGAGGGTTCGTCATGGTCTAGCGTTAAGGCGCGAATACTGTCCAGGAAATGATGTACTCGCTGACGCTGCGCAAAGAGGCCGAGTCGGATATCGGTGAACAGTTCGGCTTTTACGAAGAGAAAAGAGATGGCCTGGGCCACGATTTTCTTCTATGTGTCGAAGAGGCGCTGGATAAGCTGCAAAGAAATCCTCTTCTCTATCGCCAGATTCACAGGGATTTACGGCGGGTTCCGATCCGTCGTTTCCCGCACCGTATATTCTATTTGGTGAACGGGAACCGCGTAATTGTTACGGCGGTGTTTCATGCAAGAAAAGACCCTGCCTCTTGGACGGAGCGCGCCTAATAAAATGGCTAAGCCCGTGCAGGCCCATGCCACATCTTGCTCAGCGGTCGCCACAATATTGCCGGATTGCTGGCCGGTTCGCCCTGTTCCTTCGACAGACAGCAAGTGATGAAAATAAATGGGTCGTCGGGAAAGCGATCAGCATCCGGGCGTGGACGGCGCCTGCTTTCTGATGTGCTGGTCGTGGTGGTGTTCTTCGTCGGGCTAGCGATTCTCGCCCCCGCCCCTGAATGGCGATGGTTCGTCGGTTTCTACGCGCTGATGAGCGCGCTCAGTTTTTCACTGTACGGCCTGGATAAGCGGGCCTCGACGCGCGGCGGCTGGCGTACGTCGGAGGCTCGGCTTCATCTTGTCGAGCTGCTGGGCGGTTGGCCCGGTGCCTTGTTGGCGCAGCGGGTGTTTCGGCACAAGACCCGCAAGAGGTCTTTCCAAGTGATGTCCTACCTTGCGGTGGCGGTCAATCTTGTGGCGCTGGGATGGCTCATCTTTGCGGACAACCTGTAAGGATTGCTTACAGGTTCGCAGTGAGGCTAGATGCCGACCTTTACCCGGCCCGGTTCTCGTCCACGTCATCTTTAAGCCAGGCCTTGATCAGGGACTGATAAGGCATATCCCGCTTGTTGGCCTCGATTTTGATGCGATCAAGCAGTGCTTCGGGCAAACGGAGCGAAATCGTCTTCGTTGACGGCTTCAGTTTCGGAAAAGAAGCGGGTTTGGCCTGGCTCCAGTCCACGTAGTCAGAGGAGTCATGGGTTTCCCAGAAGGTCCGTTCCTCGGCTTCGGTTTTGAACTCAGGCGTCTTTTTTCGCTTGCTCATAAACAGCCCTCTCCTTGCGGTGCATGTCGCGAGCGGAAATCACCCGAATCTGCGTGCCGCTTTGTCTCAGTGTGAACGTGATGTGCAAGAGTCTTCCATCATCCGTCTTACCAAGGGCGTGAAAACGGGCTTCGGTTTGACTGTGCTTGGCATCTTCCAACAGCAGAAGCGGCTCGTTGAAGAAGACTTCTTCCGCTGCGGACTGACTGACGCCATGCTTCTCCGCACTTTTGCGGGAGTTGCCTTCGTCCCAGTTGAAGCCTGTAACGTGCGCCCAATCAATCATTTTTGTATATTATCAGCATATACGTCGTCGTCAATATGACCAACAGGGGGGGGCATGGCCGCGAGCACAGTGGCGTTATGGAGTTGCGGGTTCTTCTTTCTCACCGGCCTGCTGACCGGGGTGTGGAAGTACGTTCAGATCAGCGGCAGTGACAAGGCCCGGGCGCATTACTATGTGGAC
The DNA here is from genome assembly GCA_041624875.1 of Alcanivorax sp. Lineage (GTDB taxonomy): Bacteria > Pseudomonadota > Gammaproteobacteria > Pseudomonadales > Alcanivoracaceae > Alloalcanivorax. Next base: position 5,798 of record JBFJUC010000110.1, on the reverse strand, counting down.
GTCGCCCACCGGGCCAGTTTGATGTACGCGTTCGCCTGCCTGGTGCTGGAGCGTTTTGCGGCGATCAGTGTCTGGCCGGAGTGGGTGAATGTGCTGGCGGTGTTGGCGTCGGTGCTGTTCTTTGCGTTGGCGGTGGGCAGCTACATTCTGCACGGCGCGCTCAAGGACACCCGTAACCAGCTGCAGAAGCCGCATGCGTTCGGCTCCCGGTTTTTGCCGGCGTGGATGATGCGCGTGTTCATGTGGGCGCTGGTGGCCGGCGAGATTGGCGGTTTCCTGGTGCTGTTCGCCGGCTTCGCCGCCGCTTAGGCGGCGTTGCCGTTAAGGGGGTCAGGCGGGCGCGGCCACGGTGTCGGCGGTGCTGGTCAGCGCGGTGTCGAGCACGCGGCGGCGCCGTTTCGGGTCCATCATGTTGTAGCCGAAGGCGGCCAGGTCGCGGGCGTCCGGTTCGATGCGAATCACTTTCTTCCCGGCGTTTTCCAGCGCCCGGACTTCGCGGTCGACGATGCCGGTCATGTAGCGGCGCACCCGCCGTTCGACGCGGGCCAGCGGAGAGCGCGGCCGGTCGGGTTGCCGGGCGGCCATGGGGGCGAGGACGATCACTTCGTCCACGCCGCTGTCCACCAGCAGGTCGGCGGAGGTGGGCGAGGCCACGCCGCCGTCGATGTAGGTGCGGCCGTTGACGGTCACCGGCGGGCACCAGCCGGGCACGCCGTAGGACGCGCAGACGGCGTCGGCGATGGCGGGCCGGGGCGCGCCGCCGCGCCCGAACGGCACCCGTTTGCCGGTGGCGGTGTCCACGGCCATGATCCAGGTGGCCGGGTGGTCGACCCAGTCGGCGCCGGCGGTGGCGTTGTCGATCAGGCGGCGGAACGGGGTCATGTCGAAGCGGCCCCGTGGTGCCAGGCCGCACAGGGCGGTGAGCGGCGACACCTGGCCGCGCAGGCCTTTCAGGGCCAGGGCGGTGCCGGTGAGGCGGGCGCCGGGCCGTGGCGGCAGGGCGCCGCCGGTGTCGGTGTCGTGGTTCCAGCGGCAGTGTTCGTTGCGGCCTTGCTGGCAGGCGAGCAGGTCCGCCACGCTCACGCCGCTGCCGAGCAGGGTGGCCAGCACCGCGCCCGCCGAGGTGCCCACCAGCACTTCCGCGTCGCGGGCGTCCCAGCCCAGGTGGTGTTCCAGGTTGTGCAGCGCGGCGATGGACCAGGCGCCGCCGGCGACGCCGCCGCAGCCGAGTACCAGCGCTCGGCGGGGGGTGGGGTTTTTCTGGGTCATGGTTGAAACACCGGTTGTGGGGCGGGGGTCAGGTGGTAGCTGTCGGCGTCGAAGCGTTTCAGCAGGCGTTGCATTTCCAGGGTGCTCCACGGGAAGCCGACGCTGTTGAAGCCGTTCTGGTCCAGGTAATAGCTGGAGCAGCCGCCGGTGTTCCAGACCGTGCCTTGCAGGTCTTTCTGTACTCGGCGGTTGTAGTCGCGCTGGACGTCGGCGTTCACTTCCACGCGGCTCAGTTGTCGCTCGCGCATGGTGGTCAGAGTGCTGAGGATGTAGTTGATCTGCGCTTCGATAACGATAAACGCGGAGTTATGGCCGATGCCCAGGTTGGGCCCCAGCACCATGAAGGCGTTGGGCAGGCCGGCGATGGTGGTGCCCCGGTAGGCTTGCATGCCGTCTTTCCAGAGCGTGCTCAGCGAACGCCCCGCGTCGTCATGAATGTGGTCGGCGATGGGCGGTTCGGTGACGAAGAAGCCGGTGCCCAGGATGATGGTGTCCGCTTCGCACTGGCTGCCGTCTTGGCCGATCAGGGTGCGGCCGCGCACGGCTTTCAGGCCGGTGGCGTGCACCGCCACGTTGGGCCGGTTGAGGGCCGGGTAGTAGTGGTTGCTCATCAGCACCCGTTTGCAGCCCAGGGTGTAGTCCGGGGTGAGCTTGGCGCGCAGGGCCGGGTCCTTGATGGTCAGACGGAGGTGCGCTTCGCCCAGCTTTTGGATGCGGCGCAGCAGGGCGGGTTTGCGGAAGCCGACGCCAAACGTTTCGAAGCCGCCGTAGAGCATTTTGCGCCAGGCGTTGAGCGTGTACGGCAGCCGGAAAAAGTGCTCTTCCACCTTGGGGATGGCGTGGTCCGGTTTGGGCAGCACCCATTGCGGAGAGCGCTGGAACACGGACAGCTGCTTCACCTTGGGCTGGATTTCCGGCACGAACTGGATCGCCGAGGCGCCGGTGCCCACCACCGCCACGCGCTCGCCGGTCAGGTCATGGTCGTGGTTCCAGCGGGCGGAGTGGAATAGGGTGCCGGGGAAATCCTTGAGGCCGGGAATCTCGGGGACGATGGGTTCGTGCAGATAGCCGGAGCAGGCCACCAGGGTGCGGGCGCGGTAAAGGGTGTCGCCGGTGCGCACTTCCCACAGGTTGTCGTTTTCGCGCCATTGCGCGTGCTCCACCGCCTGGTTGAAGCGGATCAGCGAAGGAATGTCGTGGCGGTCGGCGGTCTCGCGCACATAGTCCAGGATCTCCGCCTGGCCGGCGAAGGCGCGGCTCCAATCCGGCTTTTGCGCGAAGGAATAGGAATACAGCGCCGAGGGGACGTCGCAGGCGCAGCCCGGGTAGGTGTTGTCCCGCCAGGTGCCGCCCAGGTCGCCGGCTTTTTCGAGGATCACGAGGTTGTCGAAGCCGGCTTCCCGCAGGCGGATGGCCAGGCCGATGCCGCTGATGCCGGCGCCGATAATCAGAACGTCGTGCAGAGGGGTATTGGCGTGCTGTGTCATGGGCGCGGGCTCACTGATGGGGTTGCGGGCTGAAGAAGTCCATGGCCCGGTGCGTCAGGTTGAGGTTGGCCACCTGCTTGGCCAGGCCGTAGATATCCGGGTAGATCACCCGCGCGCCTTGCTTGCGGAACGTCCGGTAAATGCGCTCGGCAAGCACGTCCGGTTTGCCGGTGGGGATGTAGCGCGACACCGGCCCTTTCTTCACCTGGGCGCGGGCATGAGTTTCCAGGCCGGAGTGAATGGGGCCGGGGTAGACGGTGATCACATTGATGCCCTGCCGGCGCAGATCCAGCCTGGCGATTTCCGAGGCCAGGCCGATGCCCGCCTTGGCGCCGCCGTAATAACTGCAGCCGCGAATCGGAACCCGGCCGGCCATGCTGGCCACGTTGATCACGCAGCCCCGTTGGGCCTGTTGCATGGCGGGCAGGGCCAGGTCCATGAGCCTCATGGGCGCGGTGAAGTTGATGTCCAGCAGGCGTTTGCCGCGCTCCCAGCCGGTGCCGGCGATGCTGATGATGTCCATGATCCCGGCGCAGTTGACCAGCACGTCTACTGGGCCGTGGCGGTCGGTGAGCGATTGCCACCAGGCGGGCAGGGCGTCGATGTCGGTGAGGTCGCAAACTTCGGCCCGGGCGCCGTGGGTGTCGGCGGCGCGGGCGAGGGCGTCGGCGTTCAGGTCGACCAGGGTGATCGCGGCGTCGGGATGGTGGCGCCGGAACCGCGCGGCGAGCTGGCCGCCGATGGCGCCGGCGCCGCCGGTGATCAGAATGTGTTGGGGGTTCATGGTGCGTCCTCGGGGTTGGGGTGGGCGAGGCTCAGCCAGCAGGCGTCGCGGGCCCGCTGGAGGTCGTCGTCGTTGAGGGTCAGGTAGCCGAGCCGTTCCGCTTTGAACACGCCGACGAAGGCGCCCCAGAACAGCGCGATGGCCAGGTCCGGTTTGACGATGTCGCTCAGCAGGCCGGTGCGCTGACCGATCACCACCATCATGCCGAGGGGGATCAGCAGGGCCCGTTCCTGGTGCTGGCTTTCCACGTCCAGATAGGTGTGGTGGTCCTGCATTTCCAGGAACTGAAAGGTGTCCGGCTCGTCGCGGGCGAAGGTGGTGAGCCGGGCCCAGAGCTGGTCAAACAGCGCGCGCGAGGGGTGCATCAGGTCCAGGCCGTCCAGCAGCCGTTCCTGAAGCCGTTGCTTGCTGTCCCGGAACACCGCGTTGATCAACGCTTCCTTGCTGACGAAGTAACGGTAAAGCGTGCCCACGCCCACGCCCGCTTCGCTGGCGATGGGCGGCACCGGGGTGCCGTGCAGGCCGTGCTCGGCGAACACCCGAAGCGCCGCGCGGATAATGCGCTGGCGCCTGCGGGTTTCCTTGTCGTCCGGCCGGGCGACCGTGGCGGTGGTGGTCATGGCGTCTCTCAGCTCAAGAATGAATGTTCATTCCGAAACTGTGCCATTGCCTGATGTCGAAGTGTTAGGTCATATGGGGCCAATCGCCGTGCGGGGTGCACGGCGTGGCGTTCGGCGTTGTTGGGGGAGGGTTATTCCGTGGTGGGGGTGACCCGCCAGATCGTATTCGACAGATCGTCGGCGATGATCACCGCGCCCTCCGGGTCCACGGTGACGCCCACGGGCCGGCCGCGGGCCTTGCCGTCGTCGCCGAGGAAGCCGGTGGCGAAGTCGATCGGGTCGCCGGCGGGCCGGCCGTCGCGGAACGGTACGAATACCACCTTGTAGCCCACCGGATCGCTGCGGTTCCAGCTGCCGTGCTGGCCGACGAAGGCGCCTTCGGCGAACGGCCCGCCCAGGCTTCCATCAGAGAAGTCCACGCCCAGCGCGGCCACGTGGGAGCCGAGCGCGTAGTCCGGTTTGATGGCGCTTTCCACTTTCTCCGGCATCGGCGGCTTCACGCGGGTGTCCACGTTCTGGCCCCAGTAGCTGTAGGGCCAGCCGTAGAAGGCGCCTTCCTGTACCGAGGTCAGGTAGTCGGGCACCAGGTTGGGGCCCAGTTCGTCGCGTTCGTTGACCACCACCCAGAGCTGGTCGGTGTCCGGGTGGATGGCAAAGGCGGTGGGGTTGCGCAGGCCGGTGGCGTAGGGTTTGTGCCGGCCGGTTTCCGCGTCGATTTGCCAGACCATGGCACGGTCTTCTTCCACGTCCATGCCGCGTTCGCCGATGTTGCTGTTGGAGCCGATGCCCACGTACAGAAACTCGTCGTCCGGGCCGGCGGTCATGGCCTTGGTCCAGTGGTGGTTGATCTTGGCCGGCAGGTCGACCACTTTTTCCGGCGGGCCGTTGGCCTGGGTCTGGCCTTCCTCGTAATCGAAGCGCACCAGGGCATCCTGGTTGGCCACGTAGAGGGTGTCGTCGATCAGGGCGAGGCCGTAGGGGGCGTTGAGGTTGTCCGCGAACACGCCGCGTTTTTCGTAGCGGCCGTCGCCGTCGGCGTCGCGCAGCAAGGTCAGCCGGTTGCCGGGCTTCACCGAGGCGGTGCCTTGCTTCTTGATGTAGCCGGCCAGCACATCCTTGGGCCGCAGCGCCGGCGCGTTGCCGCCACCGGAGCCTTCCGCCACCAGGATGTCGCCGTTGGGCAGTAACAGCATCTGGCGTGGAATCTTCAGGTCCGTGGCGATGGCGTCGATGCGGTAACCGTCCGGCACCGTCGGTTTTTCGTCGCCCCACGCTGCCGGGGCGGAGATGTTCATGTTGGGCAGCAGGCCGCGCTTCGGCTCGGGCAGTTCCGGGTTGGCGCCATGTTGCGAGGCGGGTTCCACGGAGTCGGTACTGCCGCCGCAGGCGGTCAGGGCCAGCAGCACGGACGCGGAGAGCGCGGCGCCCAGAGTGTTGGCTCGCATCGTCTTATTTCGCATGGCTGACTCCTTCGATCCGCAAGCCTGAAAAGCCGACCCAGCTCGCCACCAGCGCCAGCAGCGCCGAGGCCAAAGACAGCCAGAGCCCGGCGGGCATCGCCGCCCAGGCGTCCTTGGCGTGCACCAGGGCGTTGATGAAACCGACCCCGCACATCACCAGTAGCGCGACGGCATAGAT
>JBFJUC010000109.1:0-8102 GCA_041624875.1 Alcanivorax sp. | reverse complement strand
CCACCGCCGACTATATCCGCGAGCAGAACCCGGACACCGTGGTGCTGGTGGCGTCACACCCCACCGGCGACGAGGATGTGGCCTGCGCGGAATACATCCGTGGCCTGCTGGGCGGCGAGGGCATCAGCCTGGAGCAGGCCCGCGAGCGCACTCGCAACGCCTTCGCGGCGAAGAAATTCCTGGACGGCAGCCACCCGCGCCTGCGCCCTCAGGACATCGACATGGCCGCGTCCAGCGCCGGCCCGGGCGCCCTGATTATGGGCGTGACCTACGAGCCGGTGCCGCGGATCGACGTCATCCGACCCGCCTCCTGACCTTTTCCATCAACCCCGCCGCTCCCCTTGATCAATGACGGCCCGCCGGGCGCCTGTTAGCGTCCTGGAAACCTCTGAGAAACCCCTAGCTTGGAACCGTCATGATCGAGTGGAACGAACAACAGCAGATGATCCAGAAGATGGTACGCGACTTCGTGGCCAAGGAAGTGGTGCCCAATCTGGACGACATCGAATACAACGGCGTACCGCCTTACGACATCCTGCGCAAGATGATCAAAACCTTCGGCATGGATGTGATGGCAACGCAGAATTACGAGAAGCAGATTGCCCGCGAGAAAGCCGCCGCCGAAAACGGCGAAGACGCCCCCACCAAGAAGAAAGACGGCCCTTCCGAAGGCGCCGGCGACCAGGCGGCGATGACCATGATTCCGATCATCGAGCTGAGCCGCCACGCCCAGGGGCTGGTCACCGCCATGGGGGTGTCCATGGGGCTCACCGGCGGCGCCATCATGAGCAAGGGCACCATCGAGCAGAAGGAGCGCTGGGCGCTGCCGCTGCTGACCCTGGAGAAGGTCGGCGCCTGGGCGATCTCCGAGCCCAATTCCGGTTCCGACGCCTTCGGCCAGATGAAAACCCTGGCAAAGCGCGACGGCAACGGCGGCTACATCATCAATGGCAGCAAGACCTGGATCACCAACGGTCCCTACGCGGACACCATTGTGCTGATCTGCAAACTCGATGAAGAAGGCGTGGAACCCCGGGACCGCAAGATCGTGTCCTTTATTCTCGACGCCGGCATGGAGGGCCTGGAGCAGTCCAAGCCGTTCAAGAAAATGGGCATCGGCTCCTCACCCACTGGCGAGCTGTTCTTCAGTGACCTGAAAGTGGGCGCCGACCGTCTGCTCGGCGGCAGCGAGACCGGCTACGGCCGCTCCGGCGCCAAGGCCACCTTCATGCAGGAGCGGGCCGGCGTCGCCGCCATGGCGCTGGGGATGGTGGAGCGCGCACTGGAGCTGTCCACCGCCTACGCCCGTGACCGGGCCCAGTTCGGCCGCCCGATCGGCGACAACCAGCTGATCCAGCTAAAACTGGCAAAAATGGAGGTGGCGCGGACCAACCTGCAGAACATGGTGTTCCGCTATATCGAGATGACCGCCGCCGGCAAGCAAATGAGCCTGGCGGAAGCGTCGGCGATGAAACTGTACGCCGCCCAGACCGCTATGGAGGTGTCCACCGAGGCGGTCCAGGTACACGGGGGCTACGGGTACATGCGCGAATCGCGTGTTGAGCAACTGATGCGCGACGCAAAGATCCTGCAGATCTACGCCGGCACCGATGAGATGCAGATCATCGCCATCGCGCGGGACCTGCTGGGCAGAGGCTGAGGGACGCGAGCGGCAGGCTTGGAGCTTGCCGCTGGAAGCTTGTAGCCTTGAACCTGGTAGCAACAAGGAGGACTTCCCATGGCACTACAGCAACAGCATTGCGAAGCTTGCCGCGCCGACGCCCCCCGCATCAGCGATGCGGAAGCGGACACGCTGCGCGGCGAAATCCCGGAATGGAAACAGGTGGAGGAAGACGGCGAAGAGAAACTGCAGCGCCAGTTCAAGTTCAAGGACTTCGCCCAGGCTCTGGCGTTCACCAATCAGGTCGGCGACCTGGCCGAGCAGGAGGACCACCACCCGGCTCTGCTGACCGAGTACGGCAAGGTCACGGTGACCTGGTGGACGCATAAAATCGGCGGCCTGCACCGCAACGATTTCATTTGCGCGGCGAAGACCGACGCGCTGTTCGATAAAGAGGCCTGACCCCCGCATGGACGCCCCCGCCCCCTGGACGCTGAGAGGCCACGCCTACGTGGCCGCGCTGGCACTGCCCGAGACCCTACGCCGGGACCAGGGCGGCACCGCCGGAGCCGTGGGCCCCGCCACCGGCCGTCTCGGGATAGTGATGTTCGTGGATTATCAGCGCTCGGAAGTGGGTCCGTACCGGGAGTTGCTGTTCATGCCCGGTCCCTGCCGGTTTCCCGACGGTCGCCGGCGCTGGTCGATCGGCCGCATCTATGTGTCCAGCGAAGACAGCGCCCTCAATGGCAACCGCAACTGGGGCCTGGACAAGCGCGTGGCCTCCTTCCAGGTCGAACGAACCCGCTACGGCGAGAGCGTGACCGTGCGCTACCAGGACCGGGATATCGCCGGTCTGACCCTGAAGCGGCGCGGTCCCGCCCTACCCGTACTCGGACCCTGGCTGCCCGAGCGCTGGCGCCGGCTGGGCCAGGTGCGCGACAACCAGCAATTCGTCTTCGCGCCCTCGGTACGGAGCCGCCTGGGCGTTGCCAGCCTGAGCAATGCCTGGGGCAACGGTAAGGATTTCCCGCAGTTGCAGTACGGCCGCGGACGCGGCTCTCTGTACCTGCCGGACTTCCACCTCGACTTCCCCGAAGCGAATATCCAACCCCTGTCCTGAACCTTACGGTGACCGGAAGCATCACCGGGCTGTCGCTTCGCGACAGCCGCCCCACCCGCCGGCTTTGCTAGCATGGGTTACGGCAATCAGGAGAGACCCATGGCTTTAAGCGAAGAGCAAAAAGAACAGATCAAAGCGGCGTCCGATAAAACCTTCCCGTTCGTGGAGCGCTGTGGCGCCAAAACCCTGGAAGTGGACCGCGGCTACTGCAAGATGATGATGCCGCTGGCGCCCAACCTGAACCACGTCGGCATCATGTACGCCGGTGCCCTGTACACCGTGGCGGAGCTGCCCGGCGGCGTGGTCTATATGTCGTCGTTCGACACCCGGCGCTTTTACCCGATCGTCAAGGACATGCAGATTCGTTTTCGCCGCCCGGCCACCACCGACGTGACCGTGGAAGTGTGTATTACCGATGAGGAAATCGAACGCATCCAGGCCGAGGCGGACGCCAACGGCAAATGCGATTTTGAATGGGATACCGAGATCAAGGACGAAAAAGGGGAAGTGGTCGCGCTGACCCACAACGTGTATCAGCTGCGCAAAATCGGCAGTTGAAGGGCTCTGAAGAAAGGTCAAAGCGCCATCCGCAATTCGTTGCCGCTTTCGCAAAGGCGTATTGACAGGCTTTGTTTTTCAGAGCTAGCCTGAAATCGTACTCTGATGAGGCAAGGAGCCCGGGAGTACGATTCCGACATGAGAGTCTGGAAATCACGCGCGGCCTTCGGGCCGCGCTTTTCATTTCAGTGAACCAATTCACCAACTTCGACTTTCCCACCGATCTCCCCGCAAACGATGCGCTAGCATGCGCGGTTTCGTTAACGGAGGGCTTTCATGGGTTTCCTGGTCGTCCTGAAGCTGCTGCTTCTGGTTATCGTCATCGGCACCACAATCTACTCGGGCATTGTTTACAGCGCCCGTCGGCGCGGCAGCGCCAAGGAATTAACCGCACTGCGCGACCAGGCCCAATCGTCACGGCGGCTATCCGCCGACGAACGGGATGCCTTGACTCCGTTTCTGGTGAGGCCTGACAAACCCGGCAAACCGGTGCACTTGAGCAGCGAAGAGGTGTTCCCGCTGCACGGCGAATATCGCCGCCATGGCATCGAAACCAATGGCAACCAGACCTGGCACCACATGATCGGCGGCGTGGAAGTGATCCTGCCCTACGACGCCGAGTTGTTTCTCGACCATAGCAACCAGGCGGAGGTGGTGTTCGCCGACAAGCTGGCGGTGGTGGTGCGCCTCAACGACTTCAAGCTGCTCGAGGGCAAGACCCGGGACGCACGCCGGGACACAGCGCGAGACCAATGGCAGCAAGGCGCCCAGGGCAACCTGGAAGAAGTGTTCGTTGAAGACGAGGACGCGCCGGCGGCCACGAAGGACGAGGTGGAAGCCGAAGCGGTCCGCCGGCGCGTGGAGATCCATCACCAACGCGCGGAGACCGCGGCGGAAACCGAGGCCCGGCTGGGCCGCGGCCTGGGCCTGCTGCCCGGCCTCCTGTGGTCTCTGGCATTCCTGGCTTTGGGCATCGCCGCCTTCCGCGAAACCCTGCTATGGATGGCGCTGTGGGGCGCGCCCGCCGTAACCCTGGGGGCGTGGGCGCTGTGGCTGTTCTGGCGCCACCGGCAACCGGGCCCGGCGGGCAAGGTGAACCGGGTCTCCGGGACGGTCAACCTGGTCCCCCTGAGCATCGACGAGGCCAGCGGCACGGTGTCGGTGGCGACAACCCTGGGCGGCAAACTGACCTTCCACCTGCCCGCTCACTGGCGCCCTCATGCTCCCGTCAAAGACGGCCAGCGCCTGGAACTGGACATGCGAGTGGACGACTACTCCGTGGTCACCTACGACCGCAAGCTGTCCGTGGATGATGAGTACCGCCGCTGCCCGCCAGTGTATTGGGGCCGCCACCTGACCCTGACGCTGGTGGCCGGCGTGGCGCTGCTAACGGCACTGCTGGGCGCGGTCCCCCACCCCGGCGAGGATCTGGCGCAAACCGCCTACTGGCTGGGCAGCGCCGGCTCCCTGCGGATCGACGATCCGGACACCCTGGCCGCCGGGATACCGGAGACCGGTCGCCGGGTGATCCTGGACGGTCAAGGCCGCTGCCAGGTAACCCCGGTGGGCGGCGAATGGTGGCGCGCCGATATCCGCTGCGACCGGCTGCGCTGGGGCGGCGAGCCGCTGCGGCGTCCGGACCTGGAACTGGACGACGCTACCCGCGCTCTGACCGCCGCGGAGGCCTTGCAGACCCGGAAAGATCCGCGGCTTCGCATGCTCGCCCTGCTGGGCGGTGGCGGCACCGGCGATCGCGAGCCCCTGCTGCTGACCAATGCGACGGACTTGGTGGCGCGGGTGGACAGGGCTTGCCAGGGCAACCAGGAACCGCGTTCCTGCTCCACCTTACGCAGAGTGATCCTCGGTGCCCTGAACTTTCCCCAGTTGGGGCCACAGGAAGACTGGAACACCCTGCGTCAGAGCCTTGAGGACCAAGGCGACGGTACCTCACCGGAAGCCGTGATGCTGAAAGGGCACCTGGCCTCCATACGCCGCCAATTGCGTTCGGTGGCGGAGCAAGGAACCCGGACCAAGGTGGCCCGGCTCGCCAGGGAAATCGCCGAGCAACAGCGCGGCGGTGTATTGGTGGCAGTGACCGCTGGCACGGCGCCCGGCCCGATGGCGGCCGGCGCCGACGCCCTGCAGCGCTGGGAGGCCCTTCAGACACTGTTCGACGAGGGCGGGACGCGTCCTTTCCACGTGGAAGGCGTGATCGCCGACCGGCACACCGGTGAACACGGTGCGCCTGGCCTGACCGTGGACCCGGAACGGAGCGAGCGGCCCTGGCAGGCTCTGCTGCGCTCAACCTGGGTAGTGCTGGCCGCCACCTTGCTGCTCGTGCATGGGGCTCTATGGCTGCGGGCCTACTTCGCCGCCCGGCGCCGCCGTCAGGCGGTGGCGCGGCTGCGCGGCTGGCCGGCGGCTTGAGCCCCTAGCGGGCGCCCCGCTCCACCACCGCCTCGATGAAGACCTTGGCGTGCTCCGGGTTCACTTCCGGCGTGATGCCATGCCCCAGATTGAAGATGTGCCCGGGGTGGTCGCCGAAATCATCGAAAATCCGCGCCACTTCGGCGCGGATCGCCGCCGGCGAGGCGTACAGCACCGCCGGGTCCATATTACCCTGCAACGCCACCCGGTCGCCGACACGGCGGCGCGCCTCGCCGATATTGATGGTCCAGTCCAACCCCAGAGCATCGCAACCGGTGTCGGCCATGGATTCCAGCCACAACCCGCCGTTCTTGGTGAAAAGAATCACCGGCACCTTGCGACCCTCGGCGTCCGGTTGCAGACCGTCGACGATGCGCTGCATGTACTGCAGTGAGAACGCCTGGTAGGCCTCCGCCGACAAGGCCCCACCCCAGGTATCGAAAATCTGTACCACCTGGGCGCCATGACGAATTTGCGCGTTCAGGTAATCGGTGACCGCCCGCGCCAGCTTGTCGAGCAGCGCGTGGGCCAGCTCCGGCCGGTTGTACACCATGCCTTTGAGGTGACGGAAATCCTTGCTGGGTCCGCCTTCCACCATATAGGTGGCGAGCGTCCAGGGGCTGCCTGAGAACCCGATCAACGGCACCTGGCCGTTCAACGCCCGGCGGATGGTGCTGACCGCGCGCATTACATAGTCCAGGTCCGCTTCCGCGTCCGGCACGGGCAACGCGGCGATCTCTTGCTCGGTGCGCACCGTCTTGCGGAATTTGGGGCCTTCGCCGGGCTCGAAGTACAGCCCCAGCCCCATGGCATCGGGAATGGTGAGAATGTCGGAGAACAGAATCGCCGCGTCCAGCGGGTAACGCTCCAGCGGCTGCAGCGTCACCTCGCAGGCCAGCTCCGCGTTGCGGCACAAGTCCATGAAGGACCCGGCCTGCTCCCGCGTGGCCCGGTATTCCGGCAGATAACGACCGGCCTGGCGCATCATCCAGATCGGCGTGCGATCCACCGGCTGGCGGGCCAGGGCTTTCAACAAACGGTCATTCTTCAGCGGCGCGTGCATAAATATTCCTAAGTCTGGCGGCTAGACATCCAAGTAATCGAGGATGCCTTTCGCCGCTTCGCGGCCTTCCCAGATAGCGGTCACCACCAGGTCGGAACCGCGCACCATATCGCCGCCGGCGAAGATCTTCTCGTTGCTGGTCTGGAACGGGAAGGCCTGCTTTTCCACGGCGGTGACACGGCCGGCGTCGTCGGTGACCACGTTCTTGGCATCGAACCAGTCGGATGGGCTGGGACGGAACCCGAACGCCACGATCACCGCGTCGGCAGGCAGCACTTCTTCACTGTCGGGGATCGGCTCCGGACGGCGGCGACCGTTGTTGTCGGGCTCGCCGAGCTTGGTTTCCACGACCTTGACGCCGACCACCTTGCCGTTTTCACCCACTACCTCGATCGGCTGGCGGTTGAACAGGAACTGCACGCCCTCTTCTTTGGCGTTGGCCACTTCGCGGCGGGAACCGGGCATATTTTCTTCGTCGCGGCGGTAGGCGCAGACCACGCTGTCGGCGCCCTGGCGGATGGAAGTACGGTTACAGTCCATGGCGGTGTCGCCCCCGCCCAGAATCACCACGCGCTTGTTGCTCACATCAATGAAATCCGCCGGATCCTTTTCAAAGCCCAGGTTGCGATTGGCGTTGGCGACCAGGAACGGCAGCGCTTCGTGCACGCCATCCAGATCTTCACCGGGGAAACCGCCTTTCATGTAGGTGTAGGTGCCCATACCCATGAACACCGCGTCGAACTCTTCCAGCAGTTCGTCGATGGTCACGTCGGTGCCGATCTCGGTGCTGAGTCGGAACTCGATGCCCATGCCCTCGAACACTTCGCGGCGTTTGGTCATTACCGGCTTTTCCAGCTTGAATTCGGGGATGCCGAACGTCAGCAAGCCGCCAATTTCCGGGTAACGGTCGAACACCACCGGCTTAACGCCGTTGCGCACCAGCACGTCGGCGCAGCCGATGCCGGCCGGGCCGGCACCGATCACCGCGACCTTCTTATCGGTCCACACCACCTTGGACATATCCGGGCGCCAGCCCATGGCCAGCGCGGTGTCGGCGATGTACTTCTCGGTGGCACCGATGGTCACCGCGCCGAAGCCGTCGTTCAGAGTACAGGCGCCCTCGCAGAGACGGTCCTGCGGGCACACGCGGCCACAAACTTCCGGCAGGGAGTTGGTCTGGTGCGCCAGCTCCACCGCTTCCATCAGGTTGCCTTCGCTGATCAGCTTCAACCAGTTGGGGATGTAGTTGTGCACCGGGCACTTCCACTCGCAATACGGGTTGCCGCAATGCAGACAACGATGCGCCTGGTGCT
>JBFJUC010000108.1:0-8144 GCA_041624875.1 Alcanivorax sp. | reverse complement strand
TGTGCTGGAAGTCTTACGGTTACTTATGAAGGTCAGGACGAACGCTAACTGGTAGGGCATCGAACAGGGATTCATAAATACGTGCATACTTTCAAGCTGTGACCAAGGATACACGCCTTCCGGCCCCTGTCAAAACTATTTTGCTCCGCGCAGCACGCCCAAACCGGTCATTCCCGCACCCAGGCCAACGCCGCGCTCTTTTCCTCCAGCGGAAACGCCTTTACCTCCACGGAAGGCATCAAACGGTCGGTCACCGAGGCAATTTTGTGCACCCAGGACCGGTCCGAGACCACCGCCTCGCGCTCAAAGCGCCGCCAGTTGCCGAGGCCGAATTTCATGTCCTTAAACAGGGCCTCCAGCCCAATGCCGCCCAGGGAGACCAACTCGACATAGATACGCACCTTCTCGTGCCGGGTCAGGCGATCCTCAATCTCCACCAGCACCCGATCAAACGTCTCATTATCCACTTTGCCGTCGATGCGAAGCCCGACGATGTGGTCTTCCTGAAGCTCGATCAATTCCATCATGACACCTCTCCTTTTGCGTCTTGCCTTACCCGTTAGATGCGGCGACTCTCAAGATTTCTCAAGTGGTGCCGATAAAAATCGATAAAGGCGCTTCTTAACTTTTTTATTTTGCCTTATACATCAACAAGTTAGGCCCATTTCTTGCAACCTTCGCTCAGCCCCCGGGCGCTCTGTGTCAATGCATCAAGAGGAGCAGGACATGCAAGACAACACCATTCTGAAGCTGGCCTACGACATCTCCCAAATGACCCGCGACAAGGTCGGCGCCATCGAGTCGATCATGACCACCACCAAGATCCTGGCGCTCAACGCACGCATCGAGGCCGGCCGCGCCGGCACCGCCGGCGCCGCCTTCGGCGTGGTGGCCGAGGAAATCGGTCATGTCTCCGAGCAGATCAACCATATCGCCTCGGATTTCCGCGACGCGGTGGAAGCACACACCAGCGAGATCGAGGAAGCCGGTGGCCGGATGCTGATCGATTTCCGCGGCCAGCGCTTCACCGACCTGTCTTTAAACGCCATCGAAATCATCGACCGCAACCTGTTCGAGCGCTCTTGCGACGTGCGCTGGTGGGCAACCGACAGCGCCTTGGTGAACGCCGCCGCCGACCCCTATAACACCCCCGGGCTGGAGCACGCCAGCGAACGCCTGGCGACCATCCTGCGCTCCTATGTGGTGTATCTGGACCTATGGATTACCGACCACCGGGGCCGGGTGATCGCCAATGGCCGGCCGGACCGTTACCCCGGCGCCGTGGGCCTGGACGTGTCGCGCAGCGCCTGGTTTCAGCAAGCCATGCGAACCGGTGGCGGTGACGAGTTCGCGGTCACCGATATCGCCCGCAACCCGGCCCTGGACGACGCGGCGGTGGCCACCTACGCCACCGCGATCCGTGACCAGGGCCGGGAGGACGGCGCCGCCATTGGCGTGCTGGGGATCTTTTTCGACTGGACGCCGCAGGCCAACGACGTGGTCTGCGGGGTGGGCCTCAGCGAGGAAGAACGCGGCGCCAGCCGTGTCATGTTACTGGACGCCCAGCACCGCATTATCGCCGACGCCACCGGCGAGGGAGAGCTGGGCGACCACTACCCGCTGCACACCCGGGCAGCGGACGGCACCACCCTGGAGCGAGGCTACTACGTGGACGGCGACCGCCTGGTGGCCTTCGCCCTGACCCCGGGTTACGAAACCTACCGGGGGCTGGGCTGGTACGGCGTCATCGAGTGTGACCTGGCGCGACGCTAGAGGAAGGTCAGCCCGAGGCTGATGATCACACCGGTAATGATCAGCAGCACCAGGCAGTAACCCATGATGTCCTTGGCCTTGAGGCCGGCGATGGCCAGCACCGGCAGCGCCCAGAACGGCTGCAGCAGGTTGGTCCAGGCGTCGCCCCAGGCCACGGCCATGGCCACCCGGGGAATGTTGGCGCCCAGTTCCTGGGCGGCCGGCAGCATCACCGGGGCCTGTACCGCCCACTGGCCGCCGCCTGAGGGCACGAAGATGTTGACCACGCCGGCGCTGATAAAGCTCCAGAACGGCAGTGTTTCAGCACTGGCGATGGAGACAAAGCCGCTGGAGATGGTCTGCGCCAGCCCGGAATCGGTCATCACCGCCATGATGCCGGCGTAAAAGGGGAATTGGATAACAATGCCGGCGCCGCCTTTGACCGCCTCGTTCAGGCTTATCAACAGTCGGCGTGGCGTCTGGTGCAGCACGATGGCCAGGAACAAGAACATGAAATTGACGATATTCAGGTTCAGCCCGCCGCCTTCCTGTAAAAAATAGTAAAACGCGTAGGCGATGCCGCTGAAACCGATCAGCCAGGCCAGCACCCGGCTGTTCTCCAGGTGCTCCGCCGGGCGGGTGACCGTGATCTCCGGCACCTCGGGGTCGCGTATGCGGGCTTCATCCACATAGAAGCTGTTTTCGTCTTCCGGCAGCATCAGCCGGTTGACCACCGGCACCACAACGAACAACGCCAGCACGATGGCGATGTTGAAGAACGCGAAGAGGGTGTCGCCGGTGCCGATAATGCCGATGGTCTGTTCGGTGAAGTGACCGGGCGTGGCAATGGTCAGGGGAATCGAGCCGGCCAGACCGCCGTGCCAGACCACGAACCCGGAATAGGCGCTGGCGATCAGCAACGGGTAGTGCACTTTGATCTGGCGGGCCAGCGCCTTGGCGAACAATGCCCCCACCACCAGGCCAAAGCCCCAGTTAATCCAGCTGGCGACCAACGCCACATAGGTCACCAGCAGGATCGCCTGCCCCGGCGTGCGGGCAATGGAGGCGAGCCGGTTGAGAATCCCTTTTACCAGGGGCGTGCTGGCCAGCATGAAGCCGGTGACCAGCACCAACAGCATCTGCATGGAAAACGTCAGCAGGCCCCAGAAACCGTCGCCCCACATGGCCATCACCGCCACCGGCGATTGGCCTTCAACGG
The DNA here is from genome assembly GCA_041624875.1 of Alcanivorax sp. Taxonomy (GTDB): domain Bacteria; phylum Pseudomonadota; class Gammaproteobacteria; order Pseudomonadales; family Alcanivoracaceae; genus Alloalcanivorax. The sequence continues at coordinate 5,173 of JBFJUC010000108.1, read as the reverse complement.
CCATGGCGGCGACGAACGCCACCAGGGTCAGGATAAGCACGAAAATATAGGGGTCGGGAAGGTAGCGGTCGACCAGACGAACCAGAGGTTGAGCGGCGCGGTTAAGCATGGGAAGGCCTCCCGGTTGTTATGGTTATCAATGCCAGGCCTGAATCTCCCCCGCGCGCTACGACTTGTCAGTGACCGGCGTCACGGCGCCGCCAGCCAGCGGGCCACCGCCTGGCCGATCTCCACCGGGGAATCTTCCTGCAGAAAATGACTGCCGGTGACGGTGACTTCGGTCTGATTCGGCCAGCTTCGGCAGAATTCCCGCTGGCGCCCGATCAGAATCGAGCCCGGCTCGGCGTTGACGAACAGCTTGGGTATCGGGCTCGCCGCCAGCCAGCGGCCGTAGTTTTCCACCAGCCGGACCATTTCGGCGGGCTCGCCTTCGATGGGGATTTCACGGGGCCAGTTAAGGGTCGGCCATCGGTCCTCTTCGAGTTCGAAGGGCCGGCGGTAGTGGGCCATCTCCACATCGGTGAGGCCGCGCAGCACCGAGCCGGGCAACACCGCCTCCACGAACCTATTGCGTTTGAGAATCAGGTCCTCGCCTTTCTCGGACCGGAACCCCTGGAAAATCCCGCGGGCGGCTTCCGGCCAATCGTCCCAGGTCACCGGCATAACGATGGCCTCCATATAGGCGATCGCCTTGACCGCGTCCGGGTGCTGGCTGGCCCAATGGAAGCCCAGACCGCTGCCCCAGTCGTGCACCACCAGGGTGACGTCCCGGTCCAGGCCCAACGCCGCCAGCAACCCGTCCAGATAATGGTATGCGGTCAAAAAGCCATAACGGCCCGGGCCGTCGCTGGCCGGCAGCTTTTCCGAATCGCCCTGGCCGATCAGGTCCGGGGCGATCACCCGGCCGCTGCCGACCAGTTCCGGAATCACATTACGCCACAGGTACGAAGATGTGGGGTTACCGTGCAACAGCACGATCGGGTCACCTTCGCCCTCGTCCACATAGGCGATGCGCTTGCCGTCGACGTCCTGGAAGTGTTTCTGGTAGGGCATCTGGTCCGAAATCATGGCGGCGGTCTCCTGCTGATGAGTGGGCCCCAGCTTAACGAACGGGCAAGAATTTAACAGTATCCCGCTAGCCCGCGGGCCGGCCGACTGTTTAGGGTAACCGGAGCCCAACAAGGAAGGAGTAACCCATGAAAACCCTGACGTTCGAAAACGGCGACGCCATGCCGATACTCGGCCTGGGCACCTGGAAATCCGACCCTGGCGACGTCTACAGCGCGGTCAAGGAAGCGCTGCAACAAGGCTACCGCCACATTGACTGCGCCCGCATTTACGGCAACGAGGCGGAAGTGGGCCAGGCCCTGGCGGAATCCTTCGCCGCCGGCACCGTCACCCGCGAGGAGGTGTGGATTACCTCGAAGCTGTGGAACAGCGCCCATGCCCCGGACGATGTGCAGCCGGCCCTGGAAAAAACCCTCGACGATCTGCAGCTCGACTATCTGGATCTCTACCTGATGCACTGGCCGGTGGCGCTGACCCCGGGCATCAGCTTCCCAAAGTCCGGCGCCGATATTCTCGCCCCCGAGGACATGCCGGTGGCCGACACCTGGCGCGCCATGGAGCACCTGGTGGACAGCAACCTGACCCGCCAGATCGGCGTGTCCAACTTCAGTGTGCGTAAGCTCACCGCGCTGCTGGAAACCGCCCGCTACCGTCCGGCGATGAACCAGGTGGAACTGCACCCGTATCTGCAGCAGGCGCCGCTGGTACGCTTTTGCCATGACAACGGCATCCAGGTCACCGCCTATTCGCCGCTGGGTTCTTCCGACCGCCCGGACAACTTCAAAGCCAAGGACGAGCCGGTGCTGCTGGAAGACCCGGTGATCACAACCATCGCCGAGCGGCACCACGCCAGCCCGGCCCAGGTGCTGATCAGCTGGGCGCTGCACCGTGATACCGCGGTGATTCCCAAATCCGTGAACCCGGAACGCCTGGGACAGAACCTGGCCGCCGCCGACCTGAAGCTCAGCGACGACGACCTCAACGAGATCGCTGACCTGGACCGCCACCGCCGTTATGTGGACGGTGCCTTCTGGGCCCAGGACGGCAGCCCCTACACCCTGGCAACGCTCTGGGACGAATAATCACCCCGCCGAAACCGCGTGGTGCCGCCGGCATCGCGCGGCCCGCGCCTTTACCGTTTTTTACCGCCCCCGCCACCTGGATCACTTACCCGCCCGCACCCGGCATGCAATCATTGGCATCCATAACAACAGCGCGCCACGGACCGCCCGCGCGACCCGGCCAACCATGGACACCCAGATGCCGCCAAACAGCTCTCCCCAAGTGGACCCGGACGACAAACCCAAGGCCAACTTCGAGTCGGTGAATGTACGCTCCGCCATGCTCACCGGGATTTTCCTGCTGCTGGTGATGTACACCCTGTACGCGGCCGCCACCCTGTTCATGCCGCTGATGGTGGCGTTTCTGACCAGCCTGATCTTCACCCCGGTGGTGCGCGCCCTGCGGGTGCTGAAAATTCCGCCGCCGGTGAGCGCGGCGGTGGTGGTGATGGGCGTGCTCGGCCTCGGCTTCGGCGCCCTGTACGGGCTGTCGGAACCGGCCATGGAATGGCTGCAAAAGGCGCCCCGGGATCTGCGCCAGCTGGAACAGGAATTCCACCAGTTCAGCGAGCCCATGCAGCAACTCAAGCTGGCCAACGCGCAAATCGAGGACATTACGCCCGGTGACGGCAACCAGCAGAAAGCCGAGGCTCCCGGCTGGAGCCCGGTGAAATGGATTCTCTCCGGCACCTGGTCGGCACTCTACGGCATCACCCTGAGCATCATTCTGCTCTATTTCATGCTGGCGTCCGGGGACACCTTCCTGCGCAAGCTGGTGCGCGTGGTGCCCCAGTTCGAACACAAACGCGCCGCGGTGGAAACCGTGCGCCAGATCCAGACCAGCGTATCGGTGTACCTGGGCACCATCACCATCATCAACACCTGTCTGGGCGCCGGCGCGGCATTGATTCTCTATCTGCTGGACATGCCCAACCCGATCCTCTTCGGGGTCATGGTGGGCATGCTGAATTTCGCCCCCTATATCGGGCCGATCGTCAGCACCGTGGTGCTGCTGTTCATTAGCAGTCTGAATTTCGACGGCCTCACCCAGGTGCTGCTGCCGCCGTTTCTGGTGATGACCCTGAACGTTCTGGAAGGCCAGTTCATTACCCCCACGGTGGCCGGCCACCGCCTGGCGCTGAGCCCGGTGGCGGTATTCCTGTCGATCCTGCTGTGGGGTTGGATGTGGGGGGTGGTCGGCATTCTGATCGCGGTGCCGCTACTGGTGTGCATCAAACTGGTGTGCGACAGCGTGTCGTCGCTGCGGCTGCTCTCCGAATTCCTGGGGCGCTGACCTCCCTGAAACGCCCCTACGTTACAGATCCATGGAACGGCTCTGTTCACCGCCGCCCAGATAGTGGCGGGCAGCGCCCAGAAAATGCAGGGCGATCAGCGCGGGAATGACATAGAGGCCGGACACCACGTGCACCCACTCGGCGGGCTCGTGAATCACGGCGAGAAACTCCAGCGGAATATAGACGCTGAACCAGCCGAACACATCCACGCCTTCGCCTTCCGTGAACAGGTAAAGCGGCCCCGTGATCACCTGCAGCACCAACGCCAGCAACAACAAACGATGCACCGCCCAGGCCAGCCAACGCTCCGGCGCGGTGGCCGCGGTGTTCGCCTTGAAGCCTTCATACAGTCGATACGCCACGCGCCATATCACCACCAGAAAAACGAAAAAGCCCAGCCCGATATGCAGGCCCATCAGGTAGCTCTCGGTGGCCTCATCGGGGGCGCCCGCAGCGGCGAAACCCAATAACAGCATGGCGGTAACCAGCAAGGCCGTGGCCCAGTGGTTCAACTTGGAAAAACCGGAATAGTGCACGGGTCGCGTCACGGAAAACTCCTTGAGGCTAACGAAGTTGGCTGTCTTTACTGCCGCGCCGGTTATAGCCCTCGACGCGGGCTTCATCGCGCTCGCTCTGGCACAGGGTACACAGCCTGACCCCGGGCAGCGCCTGGCGGCGCGCCTCCGGGATGGGGGCCTCGCACTCCTCGCAATGGGTCAGGCTTTCGCCTCTGGGGAGCCGGCTGCGGGCATGCTGCACGGCGGAATCCACGGTATCGTCGATCTGATCCTGAACGGCCCCTTCCGGGGCCCAGCCGGTCGCCATGGCGTCCTCCTGATGGCCTTTCATCGTAATGTAACGCCAATCAGCCGCCGGCGTACAACGGCATCGCCAGGGTCGCCTGCAGTACCCGCCCCACCGGGCCGTGTTCGTCGTAGAGAGTGGTGTCCACCAGGCCGGTGCCGTTGTCCTGCATGCGGGCGCGGGCGTCGAGCCCCAGCCAGTCGCCGCACGGGTCGCGGTGCAGGTACAGACTGAGGTCCGAGTTGATGCTGCCGACATCCGGGGCCAGCCGCAGTTGAGCGATGCCGTTGCCGAAGTCGGACAAGGTGGCCGCGCGCACCAGCGGCGAACAGGGCTCGCCGGCCACCACCGGCACCGGCAGCGACATCCATACCCGGCCCTGCCCCTGGCCGCCGACGCCGTCGAGCACGCAGATGCGAGCGGTGGTGTGCAGCCCCCGGGGAGTCCAGTCGCCACCTTTGCGGCCGCCGCCCACTTCCGCCAGGGTCATCACCGGGCGGTCGCCGCGCGGCTCCAGACCGCCCGTTTCGAAGCGCCCGAACGCCGGCACCTCGGCACCGGCCTGCTCCAGAAACAGCCCACTGGCCCGGCACACCTCGACACCGTCGGCGAGCAGGGACCCCTGCAGTATTCGCAGGCGGCGCCCTGCGCGCACCACCGACATTTCCGCGCTGAGCGGCGCCGCCGGCACCGGCCTCAATAAATCCACCGTGAGGCGGCTGAGCCGCAGCCCGGTATCCACGGTGGCCTGCTCCATCAACAGCGCCAGCAGCCCGGTGGGCGAGCCGCCGTGCAAATGGCTGGGGCTCCAGGGTCCGCCTGCGCTGGCGGTGGGGACGAAGGTCTCGCCCTCGCGAACAAACAGTGACTGATCCACTTCCGATACTCCCGTTGCTGGTCCCGATGCAAGCGCCCAAGCCTAACCCAGACGGCACGCTTGCGGGG